>NZ_JBPQTK010000015.1:0-72167 GCF_051386315.1 Micromonospora sp. URMC 107 | reverse complement strand
GCCGGGCGCGGATCGCGCCCGGCCCCGCTGAGGTTCACCAGCCGCGGGCGCGCCACTGGGGCAGCGCGGGACGTTCCGCGCCGAGCGTGCTGTCCTTGCCGTGCCCCGGGTAGAACCAGGTCTCGTCGGGCAGCCGGTCGAAGAGCTTGTGCTCGACGTCGTCGATGAGCGCGGAGAACCGCTCCGGGTCCTTGTCGGTGTTGCCGACACCGCCGGGGAACAGGCTGTCGCCGGTGAACAGGTGCGGCGACCCCGCCGGGTCGTGGTAGAGCAGCGCGATCGAGCCGGGGGTGTGGCCCTTGACGTGGATCACCTCCAGCGCGCACTCGCCCACGGGCACGCTGTCGCCGTCGGCGAGCGTCCCGGCCTCGATCGGCAGCCCGGCCGCGTCGTCGGCGTGCACCAGCGGGCGGGCGCCCGTCTTGGCGACCACCTCCTCCAGCGCCACCCAGTGGTCCATGTGCTGGTGGGTGGTGACCACCGTGGCCAGCCCCGCGTCGCCCACCAGCTCCAGCAGCCGGGGCGCCTCGTTGGCGGCGTCGATCAGCACCTGCTCGCCGGTGGCCCGGCAGCGCAGCAGGTAGGCGTTGTTGTCCATCGGGCCGACCGACACCTTCGTGATGGTGAGCCGGTCGAGCTCGCGTACGGCCGGCGCGCCGCCGGGCGTGACGTCTCCGCTGTAGGTCATGAGGTCGTCTATATCCATTCCGGTGGTTGCGGCAGGGGGCCGTCGGGGGTGACGGTCAGCACGGTGCCCGGGCTGCGGCCGATCAGCCAGGCGGCGAGTTCGGGGGCGGAGCCGGTGACCGTGGGCGCGGCCGCCCGGTCGCCGACGACGAGTTCGTGCCGGCTGCCGTCGAAGCGCAGCACCATCGGCGGCACGTCGGCGTGGTCGGCGAGGCCGGCGGCCACCTCGTGCAGCAGTCGGTGGCCGAACGCCTCGGACCAGTCCGCCGGCCGGTAGCCGGCGTCGAGGTCCACGTGGTGCACCTCGACCTCGCGCAGCCGGCCCCAGACCAGCATGGCCGCTGGCCAGGGGCCGCGCCGCGTCTGGACGGTGGCCGCCCACCCCTCGACCGGCATCGCCGCGACGGCCTCGGCGAACCGGTCGGCCGTGCGGCGCAGGTCGTCCAGGTGGGCGGCGGGCGGGCGGGGCGCGCCGGCCTCGATGTCGGCGTCCCGGGCCGCCGCGGAGGCGTACATCGGGATCGGCTCGCCGGTGCGGGCCGCGGTGAGCAGGTTGACGAAGCCGTCGGCGTTGCGGGCCAGATGAGCCAGGACGTGCCCCCGGCTCCAGCCCGGCAGCAGCGACGCGCCGGCGAGGTCCGTGTCGTCGAAGGTGGCCGCGGTCCGCAGCAGACGGTCCGTGGCCGCGTCCACCTCGCCCGTCAGCAGAAGCGGATCCATGGTCACCCACCGACCCTATCCGCCGGTGGGCCCCCCGTCGCCGGGGAAATCGCTTTCGGCGCGTCGCGGCGCGACCTACCGTCGGCGTCGAACGCGGCACCGGAACGGCGGGGGGAGGTGGTGACCATGCCGGTAGCAGCACGCGTGCGTCAACCCGCTCCGACACCGATGAGGATGCCATGACCATCGACCTGACCGCCCTCGGCTGGGACGCCGAACGGGCGGCACACGTACCTCGACGCGGCGGCCACCGACCGGGCCGGGTGGCCCGGGTGGACCGCGGCGTCTGCACCGTGCTCTGCGCGGACGGCCCGGTCCGCGCCACCCTGGGCGGGGCGGTCCTGGCCGCCGCCGCCCGCGACCTGACCCACCTGCCCTGCGCGGGGGACTGGGTGCTGCTGGGCACCTGGCCCGACCGCAACGTCACCGTGGAGGCGGTGCTGCCCAGGCGCACCGCCCTCGTCCGGCGGACCGCCGGCAAGGACGCCAGCGGCCAGGTGCTGGCCGCCAACCTCGACGCCGCCGCCGTGGTGGAGCCGGTGCACCCCGAGCCGGACGTCGGCCGGATCGAACGGCTGCTCTCCCTGGCGCACGAGTCCGGCGCCCGGCCGCTGGTCGTGCTCACCAAGGCCGACCTCGCGGCCGACCCGCAGGCCGTCGCGCGCCAGCTCGCCGGGGTCGCCCCGGGGGTGCCGGTGCTGGCCGTCAGCGCCGAGCACGGCACCGGGCTCGAACCGCTGCGCGCCGAGGTGGCGCCCGGGCGCACGCTCGGCCTGCTCGGCCCGTCCGGCGCCGGCAAGTCGAGCCTGGTCAACGCGCTGGCCGGGGCGGCGCTGATGCCCACCCAGGCGATCCGGCGCGTCGACGGCAAGGGCCGGCACACCACCACCTGGCGGGCGCTGCTCCCGGTGCCCGGCGGTGGCGCCGTGCTGGACACCCCGGGGGTACGGGCGGTCGGCCTGCTGGACGGCTCGGCCGGGCTGGACCGGGCGTTCGCCGACATCGCCGAGCTGGCCACGGGCTGCCGGTACGCCGACTGCGGGCACGACGGGGAGCCCGCCTGCGCGGTGCGCGAGGCGTTGGAGAGCGGCGAGCTGCCGACGCGGCGCTGGGAGAGCTGGCGCCGGTTGCAGCGGGAGGTGGCGTACGAGAGCCGGCGGCGGGAGACGCGGCTGGCCGCGGAGCGGCGCGGCGGCTGGCGCGCCGGGCGGCGGCGGGCCGCCCGCCCCTGACCGGCGTACGCGGGCGGGGCCGGGAGACGACCGGCCCCGCCCGTCTCCTTCTGGGCGCGGCGGACCGGGCTGAGCTGGGGGAACGTGCCGGCGAGGGAAGTTGTCGTACCTCGGGGCTAGAGTTGCCGAGGCGCCTTTCTGCGCGCCCATCATCACTCAGACAACCGCTCAGACCAGCCTCGGAGCGGACAATTCCTCCTCATCTTCTTCACCCGGGAGTACACGGACAGTGGCCGACCGACTGATCATCCGTGGCGCGCGCGAGCACAACCTGCGTGACGTCAGTCTCGACCTGCCCCGGGACGCCCTGATCGTGTTCACGGGGCTCTCCGGGTCGGGCAAGTCGAGCCTGGCCTTCGACACGATCTTCGCCGAGGGGCAGCGCCGCTACGTCGAGTCGCTGTCGTCGTACGCGCGGCAGTTCCTCGGCCAGATGGACAAGCCGGACGTCGACTTCATCGAGGGCCTGAGCCCGGCGGTCTCCATCGACCAGAAGTCCACCTCGCGCAACCCGCGCTCGACGGTGGGCACCATCACCGAGGTCTACGACTACCTCCGGCTGCTCTTCGCCCGCATCGGCGAGCCGCACTGCCCGGTCTGCGGCGAGCGGATCTCCCGGCAGACCCCGCAGCAGATCGTCGACCGGGTCCTCGCGATGGCCGAGGGCACCAAGTTCATGGTGCTCTCGCCCGTGGTGCGCGGCCGCAAGGGCGAGTACGTGGACCTCTTCGCCGAGCTCCAGGCCAAGGGCTACGCCCGGGCCCGGGTCGACGGCGTGGTGCACCCGCTGACCGAGCCGCCGAAGCTGAAGAAGCAGGAGAAGCACACCATCGAGGTGGTGATCGACCGCCTCACGGTCAAGCCGAGCGCCAAGCAGCGGCTGACCGACTCGGTCGAGGCCGCCCTGGGCCTGTCCAACGGCCTGGTCCTGCTCGACTTCGTCGACCTGCCCGAGGACGATCCGGAACGCGAGCGGCGCTACTCCGAGCACCTGGCCTGCCCCAACGACCACCCGCTCGCGATCGAGGACCTGGAGCCCCGGGTCTTCTCCTTCAACGCGCCGTACGGCGCGTGCCCCGAGTGCACCGGCCTCGGCACCAAGAAGGAGGTCGACCCCGAGCTGGTCGTCCCCGACCCGGAGCGCACCCTGCGCGAGGGCGCGATCCAGCCCTGGTCGACCGGGCACAACCTGGAATACTTCCTGCGCCTGCTGGAGGCCCTCGGCGCGGCCGAGCACTTCGACGTCGACACGCCCTGGCGGGCCCTGCCGTCGCGGGCGCAGAAGACGATCCTGCACGGCTCCGACGACCAGGTGCACGTGCGCTACCGCAACAAGTTCGGCCGCGAGCGCTCCTACTACACCGGCTTCGAGGGCGTGGTGCAGTGGATCGAGCGCCGGCACACCGACACCGAGTCGGAGTGGTCGCGGGAGAAGTACGAGGGCTACATGCGCGACGTGCCCTGCGCGGCCTGCGGGGGCGCCCGGCTCAAGCCGGAGGTGCTCGCGGTCACCCTGGCCGGCAGGAGCATCGCCGAGGTCTGCAACCTCTCCGTCGGCGAGGCCGCCGACCTGCTCGCCGGCATCGAGCTGACCGACCGGCAGAAGATGATCGCCGAGCGGGTGCTGAAGGAGATCAACGCCCGGCTGAAGTTCCTGCTCGACGTCGGTCTCGACTACCTCTCCCTGGACCGCCCGGCCGGCACCCTCTCCGGCGGCGAGGCCCAGCGCATCCGGCTGGCCACCCAGATCGGCTCCGGCCTGGTCGGCGTGCTCTACGTCCTCGACGAGCCGTCGATCGGGCTGCACCAGCGGGACAACCACCGGCTGATCGAGACCCTGGTCCGGCTGCGCGGCCTGGGCAACACGCTGATCGTCGTCGAGCACGACGAGGACACCATCCGCACCGCGGACTGGATCGTCGACATCGGCCCGGGCGCGGGCGAGCACGGCGGCAAGATCGTGCACAGCGGGTCCGTGCCGGCGCTGCTGGAGAACCCGGAGTCGGTGACCGGTGCCTACCTGTCGGGCCGCCGGTCGATCCCGACGCCGCAGGGGCGCCGTCCGCAGACCCCGGAGCGGGAGCTGGTGGTGCACGGCGCGCGCGAGCACAACCTGCGCAACCTGACCGTCTCGTTCCCGCTCGGCCAGCTCATCGCCGTCACCGGGGTCAGCGGCTCCGGCAAGTCGACGCTGGTCAACGACATCCTCTACGCGGTGCTGGCCAACCAGATCAACGGGGCCCGGCTGGTCCCCGGCCGGCACACCCGGGTCTCCGGGCTGGAGCACGTCGACAAGGTGGTCGGCGTCGACCAGTCGCCGATCGGCCGCACGCCGCGGTCCAACCCGGCCACCTACACCGGGGTCTGGGACCACGTCCGCAAGCTCTTCGCCGAGACCACCGAGGCCAAGGTCCGGGGGTACGGCCCCGGCCGGTTCTCGTTCAACGTCAAGGGCGGCCGCTGCGAGGCGTGCTCCGGCGACGGCACCATCAAGATCGAGATGAACTTCCTGCCCGACGTGTACGTCCCGTGCGAGGTCTGCAAGGGCGCCCGCTACAACCGGGAGACCCTGGAGGTGCACTACAAGGGCAAGACCGTCTCCGACGTGCTGGAGATGCCGATCGAGGAGGCGGCCGAGTTCTTCTCCGCCATCCCGGCCATCCACCGGCACCTCAAGACGCTGGTCGACGTCGGCCTCGGCTACGTCCGGCTCGGCCAGCCCGCGCCCACGCTCTCCGGCGGCGAGGCGCAGCGGGTCAAGCTCGCCTCCGAGTTGCAGAAGCGCTCGACCGGGCGGACGGTCTACGTCCTCGACGAGCCGACCACCGGCCTGCACTTCGAGGACATCCGCAAGCTGCTGATGGTGCTCGAAGGGCTGGTCGACAAGGGCAACACGGTCATCACCATCGAGCACAACCTCGATGTGATCAAGACGGCCGACTGGCTGATCGACATGGGCCCCGAGGGCGGTCACCGGGGCGGCACGGTGCTCGCCACCGGCACCCCCGAGGAGGTCGCCGAGGTGCCCGACAGTCACACCGGCCAGTTCCTGCGGCAGGTGCTCAAGCTCGACGGCGAGGCGAAGGGCGCGGCGGCGGCCACCTCCCGGGCGGCCAAGGCCAACGGCACGAAGTCCCGCGCCCGGAAGGTGCCGGCCGGGGCGCGCTGACCGCGTGCCTCCCGACCGCCGGCACGGGGGGCGAACCGCCGATCGGGTGAACCGTCGGGCAGAGTGATCCGTGTAACCGAGTGTGGCCGCGGATCATGACCAGGCGGCGGCAGCCGAGAGAAGGGCGAGGCATGAGTGACGATCAGGGGCTGACCGGGCCGGCGACGCGGACGCGACGCGCCCTCCTCACGGGCGCGGGCGCCGTCGGCGCGGCGGTGGTCCTGGCCGCGTGCGGCAGCGACGACTCCGGCGACGGGACAGCCCCGACCAGCGGCGGACCGGCGGTGCCCAGCACCGGTGACGCCGGCGGCGGCGACCGCGAGGGCGCGCAGTCGCTGGCCCGCACGGCGGACATCCCGGTCGGCGGCGGCGCCGTCTATCCCGCCCAGGGCGTGGTGATCACCCAGCCCCGCGAGGGCGAGTTCAAGGGGTTCGACTCCATCTGCACCCACCAGGGCTGCCCGGTGACGAACGTCGACGGCGGCACCATCAACTGCACCTGCCACTTCAGCAAGTTCTCGATCGAGGACGGCTCGGTGAAGGGCGGGCCGGCCACCAAGCCGCTCCCGCCGAAGAACGTGAAGGTCACCGGCGACCAGATCTCGCTGGCCCGACCGCGCCGTGGTGCCGGCCGCACTCACCGCGCCGTGGCGGCCGCGCCGCTCCCCGGCCGCCGGTCCGCCGCCGGCGGCTTCCGCAGGGCGGCCGGCGGCAGGCCCCGTTCCAGCAGCAGGACGCCGGCGACGCCGAGGGCGTTGAGCAGCGCCAGCGCCAGCCAGGGCGCGGCGGTGCCGACCTCGTACAGGGTGCCGAAGAAGGCCGGCGCGAGCATCGAGGCGATGGCGAAGGAGTACTGGAAGGCCGCCAGGTAGCGGCCCCGGGCGGCGACCGGTGCGGCGGCCGCGGCCAGGGCGGCGGAGGCCGGCGCGTGCACCAGTTCCGCGACGGTGAACAGCAGCGTCGTCGCGATCAGCAGCGCGGCCACCACGCCGAGACGCCCCGGGCCGAGGGTGGCCATGGCGAGGCCCCAGGCCGTCCAGAGGGCCGCCGCCAGCGCGATCACGCGGGTGCGGCGGTGGTGCGGCAGGCGGGCGCCGACGGGCGCGGAGAGCAGGGCGACGAGGAACGCGTTGCCGGCCAGGACGCCCGAGGTCAGCCAGGCGGGGCCGCGCAGGTCCGTGAGCATCACCGTGGGCAGGGCCAGGCCGAGCATCATGCTGCTCAGCGCGAAGACGGTGTTGAGGCCGATGAGGGCGAGGAACGGGCGGTCCCGGAGCAGCGTCGCGTACCCGCCCCGGCCGGAACCCGCCGGGCGGACGGCGGGCGGCGGGATCCGCACGCACGCGGCGGTGAGCACCGCAGCGAGGGCGAAGCAGGCCGCCGCCGCGTACGCCACCGCGCGGTAGGTGCCCGCCCGCCCGTCGGCCACCACCACCCCGGTGGTCAGGCCCCCCACCGCCAGCCCGGCGGTGCGGGCGCCGTTGCTGATCGCGTACCAGGTGTCCCGGGTCCAGCCGCCCGGGCTGCCGTCGGCGTAGTCGGCGACCGCCGTGAAGACGGTGGACCAGAAGAACCGCACGCCGACGGCGACCAGCGCCGCCGCCACGAAGACGCCGACCGGCCCCCGCACCCAGGCGTACGCCAGGTAGCCGGCCGCCTGCAGCAGTTGAGAGGCGACGACCACCGGCAGCGCCCCCAGCCGGTCCGCCAGCGCCCCCGCCCACAGCGGCACCGGCAGGGTGAGCACCGTCGCCGCGCTGAGCAGCACCCCGAGCAGCGCCAGGGGCACGTCGGTCAGCCGCAGGAAGTACACCAGCGACAGGGGCAGGAACAGCCCGTTGCCGACGGAGTCGACGGTCAGCGCCGCCACGAGGACGGCGCCCCCTCGGCTGCGTCCCTCGGGGTGTGCGCCCATGTCCCCGTGCTCCCCTCGCGTCGCCCCGGTCCGCCAGGCGCGGATGCTAGCCGGGAGCGCTTCCGGCGGCACCGCATCGACCCGGCCCGCCGGCGGCGCGTGCGGCCAGGCGGGGACGCGGCGTTCCGGGGGCTGTCGGGGGCGCGGACTAGGCTTGCTGCCGTGGCTGACCCCTCGACCTACCGTCCCGCCCCCGGCACCATCCCGGAGTCACCGGGGGTCTACCGGTTCCGCGACGGCACCGGCCGGGTGATCTACGTCGGCAAGGCGAAGAACCTGCGCAGCCGGCTCAACTCCTACTTCGCCGACCTGTGGGGCCTGCACCAGCGCACCCAGCAGATGGTCACCACCGCCGAGTCGGTCGACTGGGTCACCGTCGGCACCGAGGTCGAGGCGCTCCAGCTCGAATACACCTGGATCAAGCAGTACGACCCGCGCTTCAACGTCCGCTACCGCGACGACAAGTCCTACCCCTACCTCGCCGTCACCCTCGACGAGGAGTTCCCCCGGTTGCAGGTGATGCGGGGCGCCAAGCGCAAGGGGGTGCGCTACTTCGGGCCCTACTCGCACGCCTGGGCGATCCGCGAGACGCTCGACCTGCTGCTGCGGGTCTTCCCGGCGCGCACCTGCTCGGCCGGGGTCTTCAAGCGGGCCGGCCAGGTCGGCCGCCCCTGCCTGCTGGGCTACATCGGCAAGTGTTCGGCCCCCTGCGTCGGCAGCGTCACCCCCGAGCGGCACCGGGAGATCGTCGACGGTTTCGTCGACTTCATGGGCGGCCGCACCGACACGATGGTGCGCCGGCTGGAACGGGAGATGACCGAGGCCAGCGAGCAGCTGGAGTTCGAGCGGGCGGCGCGGCTGCGCGACGACGTGGCCGCGCTGCGTCGGGCAATGGAGAAGCAGACCGTCGTGCTCGGCGACGGCACCGACGCCGACGTGGTCGCGTTCGCCGACGACCCCCTCGAAGCGGCCGTCCAGGTCTTCCACGTCCGCGACGGCCGGGTCCGTGGCCAGCGCGGCTGGGTGGTGGAGAAGACCGAGGAGTTGAGCACGGGCGACCTGGTGCACCACTTCTGCACCCAGGTCTACGGCGGCGAGCAGGGCGAGGCCGACGTGCCCCGCGAGCTGCTCGTGCCGGCGCTGCCCGCCGACGCCGACGCGCTGGCCGACTGGCTCTCCGGTCACCGGGGCAGCCGGGTGAGCCTGCGGGTGCCGCAGCGCGGCGACAAGCGCTCCCTGCTGGAGACGGTCGAGCGCAACGCCAAGGACGCCCTCGCCCGGCACCGGCTGCGCCGGGCCGGCGACCTGACCACCCGGAGCAAGGCGCTCGACGAGATCAGCGAGGCGCTCGACATGCGCACCTCGCCGCTGCGCATCGAGTGTTTCGACATCTCCCAGATGCAGGGCACCGACGTGGTGGCGAGCATGGTCGTCTTCGAGGACGGGCTGCCCCGCAAGAGCGAATACCGGCGCTTCATCATCCGTGGCGCCACCGACGACCTCTCCGCGATGTCCGAGGTGCTGCGTCGCCGCTTCGCCCGCTACCTCGACGCCCGCGCCGAGACCGGCGAGGCGGGCGTCGAGCCGGCCGACGACCCCGCCGCCCCGGGCGGGCAGGCCGAGCCCGACGAGCCGCGGGTCGGCGCCCTGATCGACCCGACCACCGGGCGCCCGCGCAAGTTCGCGTACCCGCCGCAGCTGGTGGTGGTCGACGGCGGTGCGCCCCAGGTCGCGGCGGCGGCCCAGGCCCTGGCGGAGCTGGGCGTCGACGACGTGGCGCTGTGCGGCCTGGCCAAGCGGCTGGAGGAGGTCTGGCTGCCCGACGACGAGTTCCCGGTCATCCTGCCGCGCACCTCGGAGGGGCTCTACCTGCTGCAACGGGTACGCGACGAGGCGCACCGCTTCGCCATCACCTTCCACCGGCAGCGGCGCTCCAAGCGGATGACCGAGTCGGCGCTGGACAGGGTGCCCGGCCTGGGGGAGGTGCGGCGCAAGGCGCTGCTGCGGCACTTCGGCTCGCTCAAGCGGCTCTCCGCGGCCACGGTGGAGGAGATCACCGAGGTGCCCGGCGTGGGCCGACGCACCGCCGAGGCGATCCTCGCCGCGCTGGGCGGCGAGGCGAAGGCCCCGGCGGCGGACTGACCGCGCCGTCTCGGCGGCGCGCCGACGCGTGGCCGGGTGGCGCGGCCGGCCGGCCGTCCACCCCCGACGCCGGCCGGGCGGCTCAGCCGACCACCGGTTCACTCGGCCAGGACGGCCAGGATCTGCTCGCCGTACTTCGCGAGCTTGTTCTCGCCGACGCCGCTGACCGCCGACAGCTCGGCCAGCGACGTGGGCGCGTCGGTGGCGATCTGCCGCAGCGTGGCGTCGTGGAAGATCACGTAGGCCGGGACGCCCTGCTCCTTGGCGGTGGCCCCCCGCCAGGCGCGCAGCCGCTCGAAGACCCCGGCGGCGGTCGGGGACAGCTCGGCGACGACGGTGGCCGCCCCGCGCGGCTTGGCCGACCGGGTCGAGGCCACCTTCTCCGGCTCGCGGCGCATCATCACCGTGCGGCGGCGGCCCAGCACCTCCGCGCTGGCCTCGGTGAGGGCCAGCGTGCCGTAGTCGCCCTCGACGGCCAGCAGCCCCTCGGCGAGCAGTTGCCGCACCACGCCGCGCCACTCGGCCTCGCGCAGCTCGCTGCCGATGCCGAAGACGGTCAGCGAGTCGTGGCCGTACTGGGTGACCTTGTCGGTCGCGCGGCCGAGCAGGATGTCGACGCAGTGCCCCGCGCCGAAGCGCTGGTTGCGTTCCCGGTCGAGCCGGAAGACCGTGGAGAGCAGCTTCTGCGCCGCGACGGTGCCGTCCCAGGACTCCGGCGGGCTGAGGCAGGTGTCGCAGTTGCCGCACGCGGCGGTGGCCTTCTCGCCGAAGTAGTCGAGCAACTGGCCGCGCCGGCAGCGGACCGTCTCGCAGAGGGCGAGCATCGCGTCGAGGTGGGCGGCGAGGTTGCGCCGGTGGGCGAGGTCGCCGTCGGAGGTCTCGATCATCTTGCGCTGCTGGACCACGTCCTGGAGCCCGTACGCCAGCCAGGCGGTCGACGGCAGCCCGTCGCGCCCGGCGCGGCCGGTCTCCTGGTAGTAGCCCTCGACCGACTTGGGCAGGTCGAGGTGGGCGACGAAGCGGACGTCCGGCTTGTCGATGCCCATGCCGAAGGCGATGGTCGCCACCATCACCAGGCCGTCCTCGCGCAGGAAGCGCTGCTGGTTGCGGGCGCGGGTCGCCGCGTCGAGGCCGGCGTGGTAGGGCAGCGCGGCGACGCCGTTGGCGGTGAGGAACTCGGCCGTCTTCTCCACCGAGGCACGCGACAGGCAGTAGACGATGCCGGCGTCGCCGGGATGCTCGTCGCGCAGCAGGCTCAGCAGCTGCCTGCGTGGCTCGCGCTTGGGCACGATCCGGTACTGGATGTTGGGCCGGTCGAAGCTGGCCACGAAGTGCCGGGCGTCGGTGAGCTTGAGCCGGGTGGCGATCTCGTCGCGGGTCGCGCTGGTCGCGGTGGCGGTGAGCGCGATGCGGGGCACGTCGGGCCAGCGCTCGTGCAGCATCGACAGGGCGAGGTAGTCGGGGCGGAAGTCGTGGCCCCACTGCGACACGCAGTGCGCCTCGTCGATGGCGAACAGGGCGATCCGGCCCCGGTCGAGCAGCTGCTGCACGCCGCGGGTGCCCAGCGCCTCCGGGGCGAGGTAGAGCAGGTCCAGCTCGCCGCCGACGAACGCCCGCTCCACCACGCGACGGGCGTCGAGATCCTGGGTCGAGTTGAGGAAGCCCGCCCGGACGCCGACCGCCGTCAGCGCGTCGACCTGGTCCTGCATCAGCGCGATCAGCGGGGAGACCACCACCGCCACGCCGTCGCGGACCAGGGCCGGGATCTGGTAGCACAGCGACTTGCCGCCGCCGGTGGGCATCAGGACCAGCGCGTCGCCGCCGGCCACCACGTGGTCGATCACCTCCTGCTGGAAGCCGCGGAAGGTGTCGTAGCCGAACACCCGGCGCAGCACCTCCAGGGCGTCGGAGGAGCGCAGGTCGGTGGGGGAAGCCATCCGGGAATTCTACGAACCCTCCCCGACAGCGGGCGGGACGCGCCCAACCCGGTGGCGTCGCCCGCGGGCGGGGCCGTCCCCGGCCGCCAGCGGGGCCCGCCGACGCCTGGCCCCGCGCTCCCCGGACGCGGCGCCGCCCCGTGTGCCTACGCGTCGCCGATCCTCCACCCCCGCGCCGCCCGGGCACCCGACCGGTACGCCGGGCCACGCTCCGCCGACGGACCGTGGCCCTGGCGGTCGATCCGCGTCAGGAGGGATAGAGTCGCAGATCGACCAGTCGCGGTCACCCGACCGCGCCACCCGTGGGGAGCAGGCAGTGAACGAGGCGCGGACGCCCGAGGCGCGGGTCGGCCAGGACCCGACACCGACGGAGTCGGACACCACCCTGGTGGTGGTCACCGGCCTCTCCGGCGGTGGCCGCAGCACGGTGGCCCGGGCGCTGGAGAACGTCGGTTTCTACGTGGTGGACAACCTGCCCCAGGCGCTCATGCTCGACATGGCCGAGCTGGCGTTCAAGGCGGGCGGGGCGGCCCGACGCACGGCGATGGTGCTGGACGTGCGCTCGCGCGCCTTCTCCACGGACCTGGCGGGGGCGATCCGGGAGCTGAAGGAACGTGGCTTCTCGCCCCGGGTGGTCTTCGTCGACGCCGACGACGAGGTGCTGATCCGGCGGTTCGAGAGCGTCCGGCGCTCGCACCCGTTGCAGGGCGACGGGCGGCTCGCCGACGGCATCGCGGTCGAGCGCGGCCTGCTGGAGGAGGCCCGCGACCAGGCCGACGTGATCATCGACACCAGCCACCTGAACGTCAACCAGCTGCGTCGCCGCGTCGAGGAGCTCTTCGGCGGCGAGGACGCCCGCCGGCTGCGCGTCACCGTGCTCTCCTTCGGCTTCAAGTACGGCCTGCCGCCGGACGCCGACTTCGTGCTCGACGCCCGGTTCCTGCCGAATCCGTACTGGGTGCCGGAGCTGCGCGAGCACACCGGCCGCGACGAGGCGGTCAGCTCGTACGTGCTGGGGCAGGAGGGCGCGGACGCCTTCGTCGGGTCGTACGCCGACCTGGTGAACGCCACCACCGCCGGCTTCGAGCGGGAGGGCAAGCGCTACCTGACGGTGGCGGTCGGCTGCACCGGCGGCAAGCACCGCAGCGTGGCCATCGCCGAGGAGTTGGCGGCCCGGCTGCGCCACTCCGGCCTGGCCGCCAACGCCCAGCACCGCGACCTGGGGCGCGAGTGACGGCGACGCGGGTGGTCGCCTTCGGCGGCGGGCACGGCCTGTCCGCCTCGCTGCGCGCCCTGCGCCGTTGCGCCCCCGAGCTGGACCTCGACATCACGGCGGTGGTCACCGTCGGCGACGACGGCGGCTCCAGCGGCCGGCTGCGCGCCGAGCGGGGCGGCCTGCCCCCGGGCGACCTGCGGCAGGCGCTGGTCGCGCTGGCGGGCGACCACCCCGCCACCCGGCGCAGTGCCGGGCTCTTCCAGCACCGCTTCGCCGAGGTGCCGCCGTCGTACGCCGGCGGGACGCGCCCCGCCGCCGGCGGATCGGCGAAGCACCGCTCTGCCGTCTCCGGCGGCGACGGGGCCGTCTCCGGCCCGGAGCCGGCCGGGGCCGCCGCAGTGGCGGCCGGCGGGCGGGCGGGTGCCGGCGCGGCCGGGCGCGTCGACGGGCTGGCCGGGCACGCGGTGGGCAACCTGGTGCTCTGCGGGCTGATGGAGCTGCTGGGCGACCCGGTGGCCGCGCTGGAGCACGCCGGCGCGATGCTCGGCGCGGTGGGCCGGGTGCTGCCGATGTCGTGCGAGCCGGTGGGGATCGAGGCGCGGGTGCGCGGCGCCGACCCGCGCCGGCCGGACGAGGTGCGCACGATCACGGGCCAGCACCAGGTCGCGGTGACCACCGGCCGGGTGGAGTCGTTGCGGCTCACCCCGGCCGCGCCGGAGGCATGTCCGCAGGCGGTCGCCGCGATCGGCGCGGCCGACTGGTTGATCTTCGGGCCGGGCAGTTGGTACACGAGCGTGCTGCCGCACCTGCTGGTGCCCCAGCTCGCCGCCGCGATCGTCGCCAGCCCGGCGCGGCGGCTCGTCACGCTGAACCTCGCCGCCGAGAAGGAGACCTCCGGGCTCTCCCAGGCCGACCACCTGGCCGCGCTGCGCTGGTACCTGCCGGAGCTGAGGATCGACCGTGTGGTCGCCGATTCCAAGGCGGCGGGTGACCCCGAACCGGTCGAACGTGCGGCAGAATCGCTGGGTGCCCGCCTGGTCCTCGCTCCCGTCGCGGTCACCGACGGCACTCCCCGTCATGATCCGGCCGCCCTGGGCGCCGCACTGGTGCCTGTCCTGGGCGCCGATCGTTAGACACGTACGTAATCTCCGGCGACACGCCGGAACAGGTCCGTGAGGGGACGCACAATGGCGATGACGGCTGCGGTCAAGGACGAGCTGAGTCGGGTCGACGTGCCCAAGCCCTGCTGCCGGCGGGCGGAGATGGCGGCGCTGCTGCGCTTCGCCGGCGGGCTGCACATCGTCTCCGGTCGGGTCGTGGTGGAGGCCGAACTCGACACCGGGGCGGTGGCCCGACGGCTGCGGCGGGAGATCGCCGAGGTCTACGGCTATCCGAGCGAGATCCACGTGCTCGCCTCCGGTGGCCTGCGCAAGGGCAGCCACTTCATCGTGCGGGTGGTCAAGGACGGCGAGGCGCTGGCGCGGCAGACCGGGCTGCTCGACGTCCGGGGACGCCCGGTGCGGGGCCTGCCGCCGCACGTCGTCGCCGCGAACGTCTGCTGCGCGGTGTCGGCCTGGCGGGGCGCGTTCATGGCGCACGGCTCGCTGACCGAGCCGGGCCGCTCCAGCGCGCTGGAGATCACCTGTCCCGGCCCGGAGTCCGCGCTGGCCCTGGTGGGTGCGGCCCGTCGCATCGGCATCACCGCGAAGAACCGCGAGGTGCGCGGCGTGGACCGGGTGGTGGTCAAGGACGGCGACGCGATCGCGGCGCTGCTCACCCGCATCGGCGCCCACTCCAGCGTGCTGGCCTGGGAGGAGCGCCGGGTGCGCCGCGAGGTGCGGGCCACGGCGAACCGGCTGGCGAACTTCGACGACGCCAACCTGCGCCGCTCGGCGCGGGCCGCGGTCGCCGCGGCGGCCCGGGTGACCCGGGCGCTGGAGATCCTCGCCGACGACGCGCCCAACCACCTCACCTCGGCCGGTCGGCTGCGCCTGGAGCACCGGCAGGCCTCGCTGGAGGAGCTGGGCGCGCTGGCGGATCCGCCGTTGACCAAGGACGCGATCGCCGGCCGGATCCGCCGGTTGCTGGCGCTGGCCGACAAGCGGGCCCGGGACCTGGGCATCCCGGATACGGAAGCGGCCGTCACGCCCGACATGCTCGTGGTCTGATAGGACGGTGCGGTCGGCGGTGCCGGTGGGATCACCACCCGGCGCTGCACTGCGCCGCACGCTCGGATAAGGTCGCTGCGTACGGCAAGGGGGCCGGCACAGGCACTCCTCGCCGTGCACACCGCCTCGGGCGGTCAGGTCCTTCGAGACCGCGGCGGGGTGGCCGAGATGAACCGTCAACGGCCGGCTCCAACGGTCGGCGCACACACCTCCGCCGGCCCGGGTCTTACGCCGGCGGACCAGAACGCAAGGAGATGGGACCTGTGACCATCCGGGTTGGCATCAACGGCTTCGGCCGGATCGGCCGCAACTTCTTCCGGGCAGTGCTGGCGTCCGGCGCTGACATCGAGGTCGTGGCGGTCAACGACCTGACCGACAACGCGACGCTCGCCCACCTGCTCAAGTACGACAGCATCCTGGGTCGCCTCCCGCACGAGGTGAAGGCCACCGCCGACGAGATCACCGTGGGCGGCAAGACCATCAAGGCGTACGCCGAGAAGGACCCGGCGAAGCTGCCGTGGGGCGAGGTCGGCGCGGACGTGGTCATCGAGTCCACCGGCTTCTTCACCGACGCCACCAAGGCGAAGGCGCACGTCGACGGCGGGGCCAAGAAGGTCATCATCTCCGCTCCGGCGAAGAACGAGGACGTCACGGTCGTCATGGGCGTGAACCACGACCAGTACGACCCGGCCAAGCACACCATCATCTCGAACGCCTCCTGCACCACCAACTGCCTCGCGCCGATGGCGAAGGTCCTGCACGACACGTTCGGCATCCAGCACGGCCTGATGACGACGATCCACGCGTACACGCAGGACCAGAACCTGCAGGACGCGCCGCACAAGGACCTGCGTCGGGCCCGCGCCGCCGCGCTGAACATCGTGCCGACCTCGACCGGCGCGGCGAAGGCGATCGGCCTGGTGCTGCCGGAGCTGAAGGGCAAGCTGGACGGCTACGCCCTGCGGGTGCCGATCCCGACCGGCTCGACCACCGACCTCACCGTCAACGTCAACCGTGAGACCACGGTGGACGAGGTCAACGCCGCGCTGAAGGCCGCCGCCGAGGGCCCGCTCAAGGGCATCCTGGTCTACAACGAGGACCCGATCGTCTCGTCGGACATCGTCACCGACCCGGCGTCGTGCATCTTCGACGCGCCGCTGACCAAGGTCGTCGGCAACCAGGTCAAGGTCGTCGGCTGGTACGACAACGAGTGGGGCTACTCGAACCGCCTGGTCGACCTGGTCAAGCTGGTCGGTCAGTCGCTGTGAGCATCCGTACCCTCGACGACCTGCTCGCCGAGGGGGTGTCGGGTCGGCGCGTGCTGGTGCGCGCCGACCTGAACGTCCCGCTCGACAAGCAGTCCGGTGACATCACGGACGACGGCCGGATCCGCGCCGTGCTGCCCACCCTGAGCGCCCTCACCGGAGCCGGCGCCAAGGTGGTCGTCTGCTCGCACCTGGGTCGCCCGAAGGGCGCCCCGGACCCGCAGTTCAGCCTGCGCCCGGTCGCCGGGCGCCTCGGCGAGCTGCTCGGCGCGCCCGTGCGCTTCGCCACCGACACCGTCGGCGAGTCGGCCCGATCCACGGTGGACGCGCTCGCCGACGGCGAGGTCGCGCTGCTGGAGAACCTGCGCTTCAACTCCGGCGAGACCAGCAAGGACGAGGCCGAGCGGAGCGCCTTCGCCGACCAGCTCGCCGCGTTCGGCGACGCCTACGTCGACGACGCGTTCGGCGCGGTGCACCGCAAGCACGCGAGCGTCCACGACGTGCCGGCCCGGCTGCCGCACGTCGCCGGCCGGCTGGTGCTGCGCGAGGTGGAGGTCCTGTCCCGGCTGACCGGTGAGCCGGAGCGCCCGTACGTCGTGGTGCTCGGCGGCTCGAAGGTCTCCGACAAGCTGGCGGTGATCGAGGCGCTGCTGCCGACGGTCGACCGGCTGCTCATCGGCGGCGGCATGTGCTTCACCTTCCTCAAGGCGCAGGGCCACGAGGTGGGCTCCTCGCTGCTGGAGGAGGAGATGGTCGAGACCTGCCGCAACCTGCTGGAGCGCTCCGAGGGCAAGATCATGCTCCCGGTCGACGTGGTGGCCGCGGACGCGTTCGCCCCGGACGCCGCGCACGACACCGTGCCGGCCGACGGCATCCCCAGCAAGCGGGTCGGGCTCGACATCGGGCCGGAGACGGTCGCCGGGTTCGCCGCCGCCCTCAAGGGCGCACGGACGATCTTCTGGAACGGCCCGATGGGCGTGTTCGAGATGCCGGCGTTCGCCCACGGCACCCGCGGGATCGCCGAGACGATCGCGAAGACCGACGCGTTCACCGTCGTCGGTGGCGGTGACTCCGCCGCCGCGGTGCGGGCGCTCGGGCTGGACGAGTCGTCCTTCGGGCACATCTCCACCGGCGGTGGCGCCTCCCTGGAATACCTGGAGGGCAAGACCCTCCCCGGCATCGCGGCCCTGGAGAACTGATGGCGAGCGTCACCCGCCGGCCCCTGATGGCCGGCAACTGGAAGATGAACTGCAACCACCTCGAGGCCAACCTGCTGGTGCAGAAGCTGGCGGCCAGCCTCACCGAGAAGCAGCTCACCGACGTCGAGACGGTGGTCCTGCCGCCGTTCACCGACCTGCGTACGGTGCAGACGGCCGTCGACGGCGACAAGCTGCTCATCGGCTACGGCGCACAGGACCTCTCGCCGCACGCGTCGGGGGCCTACACCGGGGACATCTCCGGCCCGATGCTGGCGAAGCTGGGCTGCACCTACGTGGTGATCGGGCACTCGGAGCGGCGCGCCTACCACCACGAGGACGACGCGATCGTCAACGCCAAGGTGCAGGCCGCGCTGACCCACGGGCTCACCCCGATCCTCTGCGTGGGGGAGGGGCTCGACGTCCGGGACAAGGGCACCCACGTGGCGCACTGCAGCGACCAGCTCGACGGCGCCCTGAAGGGGCTCACCGCCGAGCAGGTGGAGAAGGTCGTGGTGGCGTACGAGCCGGTCTGGGCGATCGGCACGGGCAAGACGGCCACCCCGGAGGACGCCCAGGAGGTCTGCGGCGCGGTCCGTCAGCGCCTGGCCGAGTCCTTCGGCCAGGACACCGCCGACAAGGTCCGGGTCCTCTACGGCGGCTCGGTCAAGTCCTCGAACGTCGCGGCGATCATGGCCCAGCCGGACGTCGACGGGGCGCTCGTGGGCGGCGCGAGCCTGGACGCCGAGGAGTTCGCGAAGATCTGCCGGTTCCCGGAGCACATCTCCCGCTGATCGCTCGCTATCCTTGACTCCGCCCGTCCGTCGGTCGGTGCCGCCGTGCCCGATCTGCCCGGGCGAGGATCGTAACGAGAGGACTGACCCCAGCCATGCCGATCTGGTTCGCATACACGTTGATCGTGTTGCTGGTCATCACGAGCATCCTGCTGACGATGCTGATCCTGCTGCACCGCGGTAAGGGCGGCGGGTTGTCGAGCATGTTCGGCGGTGGCGTCAGCTCCAGCCTCGCCGGTTCTTCCGTGGCGGAGAAGAACCTGGACCGCTACACCGTCCTGGTGGGCATCGTCTGGTTCGCCTGCATCGTCGGGCTGGGGCTCTGGCTCCGCCTCCAGATGGCCAGCGGCACCGTCTGAGCCCGCCGAGTACAATCTGCGCGCGGCCCGTCACCGACGGGCCGCGCGCAGTTCGTTTCATCCGCTGCACCGCGTCGCCCGCCGCCCTCTCCGCGGCGGTTCCCCTCCGACGACAGGAGCGAGCAGCCGTGCCCATTGGCAACGTCATCCGGGGCACCCGGGTCGGATCCGCGCCCGACCACCGCGCCGCGCGCCACCAACCGGCCCCGTGCCGGACGGTGGCCTACTGGTGCCGCAACGACCACCACACCCAGATCCGGCTCGCCGCCGAGGTCGAGGCGTCGGAGGTGTGGGACTGCCCGCGGTGCGGCCTCCCCGCCGGCCAGGATGCGCAGAACCCGCCGGGCCGCGCCCGGCCCGAGCCCTACAAGACCCACCTGGCGTACGTGAAGGAGCGGCGCACCGCGGAGGAGGGGGCGGCCATCCTGGCCGAGGCCCTCGCCGACCTGCGCCGCCGGCGTGGCCGTCCGGTCAGCTAGGCGGCGTTCCGTCCACGACGGGTGAGGGCCCCCCGTCGACGCCAGGCGTCGGCAGGGGGCCCTCTCCCACCCTCAGCGCAGGCTGCGCAGGCGGGCCGGCACGTCGGCCGCCGCCGCCCGGTCCAGCAGCCACAGGGTCCGGCCCGTGCCCTGCACGCCGGCCGCCGGCAGTTGCACCGGCCCGGCCCCGGCCAGCGCCATGCCGACCGCCTGTGCCTTGTCCGCCCCGCTGGCCACCAGCCAGACCTCCTCGGCCGTGTTGATGGCCGAAAGGGTCAGCGTGGTCCGCACCGGCGGGGGTTTCGGGCTGCCCCGCACCGCGCTGACCGGCCGGCTGTCGTGGTGCACCGGGTGCTCGGGGAAGACCGAGGCGACGTGCCCGTCCTCGCCGACGCCCAGCATCAGCACGTCGAAGTGGGGGAGCGCGGCGTGCCCCGGACGCGCCGCGCGGGCCAGTTCCTCGGCGTACCGTGCCGCCGCCTCCTCCGGGTCGGGCCCGGTCGGGCCGTCGGACGCCGGCATCGCGTGGACCCGGGCCGGGTCCAGCGGCACCGCGTCCAGCAGCGTGGCGCGGGCCTGGGTCTCGTTGCGCTCGGGGTCGCCGGCGGGCAGGAACCGCTCGTCGCCCCACCACACGTCCACCCGGGACCAGTCCACGGCGTCGCGCGCCGGCAACGCCGCCACCGCCCGGTGCACCGCGGCGGCGATCCGCCCGCCGGTCAGCACCACCGACGCCTGGCCCCGCTCGGCCTGCGCGTCGAGCAGCTTGACCACCAACCGGGCGGCCACCGCCTGGGCCAGCAGGTCGGCGTCGGCGTGGACGGCGACACTCGCCTCACTCATCTGTGTGCCTTCGTTTCTCCGGCCGTCGCGCGGCCGGTCTTCCGTGGTGCCCCCGGCAGTCGGGCGCTCAGTGCTCGGCGCTCGTTCCCGCGTGCGCGGTGACGCCCGCCTCGGCCCGCTGGGCCGTGGCCGGGTCCTTCCAGACGTGTACCCGCTGCGGCGGGCGCTGGTCGAGGTCGGTCAGCCCGGCCGCCGTGCCCAGCGCCTCCGCGTACACCTGGTCGGCGTCGAGCCGGCGCAGTTCCTCGGCCAGTTCGTCGCCGAGGGGCCGGCGGACGAGCGGCAACTGCCGGTCCTCCTGGCCGGTACGCCGGAACGTCGCCACGCTGTCGTCCCGGGTCAGCGTCAGCGTGTCGCCGTTGGCGCAGCGCAGCTGCACCTCCCGCATCCGGGGGGACGCGTCGCTGGGCTCCCACACCGGCTCGATGCCGAGCCGTGCGGCCAGCCAGCCCTGCATCAGCGCGGCGGTCGGGTCGGTGGGCGGGGCCACCACGGTCGCCTCGGTCACCCTGGCCTGGGTGGTGTCGAACGCCCCCGCCACGAGCGTGCGCCACGGGGTGATCCGGGTCCACGCCAGGTCGGTGTCGCCGGGCGCGTAGTCCCGGGCCCGCTGGTGCAGCGCCTCGATCGGGTCGCCGGCCTGCGCGGAGTCGGTGATCCGCCGGTCGGCCACCACGCCCAGGAAGTCCGTGGCGATCTCGGCCGGCGGCTCGCCGTGCCACCACGTCACCACCGGCACGTCCGGCACCAGCAGCGGCATCACGACCGACTCGGCGTGCAGGGCGAGCCGCCCGTACATCCGGGTGACCACCGCCTCGCACGGGCCGAGCCGGCCGCCGACGACGATCTCCGCGTCCAGCCGGTTGCGCTCGCGCTCCACGTCGGTGCGGACCACCACCACCAGCCGGCAGGGGTGGGCGGCGGCCGCTATGGTCGCCGCCGCCTCCGCCTCGCGGACCCGCTTCTCGTCCACCACCACGATGAGGGTCAGCGCCATGCCGCTGGCCACCCCACCGGCGCTGCGCCGCTCGGCGGCCAGCGCCTTGACCACCTCGTTGCCGGTGGTGTCCCACAGGCCGATCAACGGAGCCTCCTGGTTTGCTCGCTGCGCCTGCTCACGGCACCTGCCTTCGTTCGCGACTGCGGGGCTCGCAGAACCGGCTCACTCCTCGCGCTCACGGCACCTGCCTTCGTTCGCGACTGCGGGGCTCGCAGAACCGGCTCACTCCTCGCGCTCACGCCCGCCGCCACGCCCGGCCCTCGCGGGCCAGCATCTCGTCGGCGGCCCGGGGGCCCCACTCGCCGGCCCGGTACGGCTCCGGCCTGGTGCCCGCCCACGCGTGCTCCAGCGGGTCCACCACCTGCCAGCTCTGCTCGACCTCGGCGGCGTCCGGGAAGAGGGTGCGGTCACCGATCAGCACGTCCAGCACGAGCCGCTCGTACGCCTCGGGGCTGGACTCGGTGAACGCCTCGCCGTACTGGAAGTCCATCGCGATGTCGCGGACCTCCATCGTGGTGCCGGGCACCTTGGAGCCGAACTTGAGCACGACGCCCTCGTCCGGCTGCACCCGGATCACGAGCTGGTTGTTGCCCAGCGACTCCATGTCGGCTTCGTTGAACGGCAGGTGCGGCGCCCTCTTGAACATGATGGCGACCTCGGTGACGCGGCGCGGCAGCCGCTTGCCGGCCCGGATGTAGAACGGCACCTCCGCCCAGCGGCGGTTCTGGATGCCGAGCCGGACGGCCACGTAGGTCTCCGTGGTCGAGTCCGCCGGGACGCCCTCCTCCTCCAGGTACCCGACGGCCCGCTCGCCGCCCACCCAGCCGGGCAGGTACTGGCCGCGCACGGTGCCCTCGGCGACGTCCTTCGGCAGGGTGATCGCCCGGAGCACCTTGAGCTTCTCCGTGCGGATCTCGTCGGCGTCGAAGCTCGTCGGCTCCTCCATCGCCACCAGCGCCAGCAGCTGGAGCAGGTGGTTCTGGAGCACGTCGCGGGCCGCGCCGGCCGAGTCGTAGAAGCCGGCGCGGGTGCCGATGCCGACGTCCTCGGCCATGGTGATCTGCACCGAGTCGACGTACTTGGAGTTCCACAGCGGCTCGAACAGGTTGTTGGCGAACCGCAGGGCGAGGATGTTCTGGACGGTCTCCTTGCCCAGGTAGTGGTCGATGCGGAAGACGTCCTTGCGGGTGAAGACGTCGTCGACCAGGTCGTTGAGCGCCTTCGCCGAGGGCAGGTCGTGCCCGAAGGGCTTCTCCACCACCACCCGGCGCCAGCCGCCGGACTTGGCGTTGTCGGCCATCCCGGTGCGGGCCAGCTGCTTGAGGACCACGGGGAACGCCGCCGGGGGGATGGAGAAGTAGAAGGCGGCGTTGCCCGGGATGCCGTGCGTCTGGCGCAGCTCGTCCAGCATCTCCGAGAGGTGGTCGAACGCGGCGTCGTCGTCGAACGAGCCGCCGACGAACTTGATGTTGCCCGCCAGCCGCGCCCACACCTCCTCCCGCCAGGGGGTGCGCGCGTGCTTCTTGGCCGCCTCGTGGGCGAGCGACTCGAAGTCCCCGTCGCCCCAGTCCCGGCGGGCGAAGCCGAGCACGGCGAAGCCCGGGGGCAGCAGCCCCCGGTTCGCCAGGTCGTACACGGCGGGCAGGAGCTTCTTGCGGGCCAGGTCACCGGTGACGCCGAAGATCACCAGAGCGCACGACTCCGGGATCCTCGGCAGCCGGCGGTCCTGCGGGTCGCGCAGCGGGTTCACGCCGCCTCCTCGCTCCGCGTCGTCCATGGTCCTCATCGTCACGTCCGCAGCGCCTCGACCGCATCGAGCAGCTGGGCCACGCCCGCCGACCGGTCGGTCAGGTGCAGCCGCACCACCGGGCGCTTCCGCTCGGCCAGGGCCTGCCGGTCGCCGGCGGCCTGCGCCGCCTGCAACTCCCCGAAGGTGTACGGCCGGCCCGGCACCGGCAGGTCGTCGACGACCGCGCCGGTGAGCTGGAGGTAGCTGCCGACCTGCGGACCGCCCTTGTGGTACTGGCCGGTCGAGTGCAGGAACCGCGGCCCCCAACCGAAGGTGACCGGCCGCCCGGCGGCAGCGGCCAGCAGCGGCCGCAGCCGGGCCGCGTCGGCGTCGGCGAACCGGTCGAGGTACGCCATCACCGCGAGGTAGCCGTCGTCACCCGCCCCGTCGACCAGCTGACGCAGCACGCCGGCCAGGTCGCCCGGGGCGCCCTGCGGCGCGTACACCTCGATCGCGCCCTCGGTGAACGACGGCGTCTCCGCCGGCGGGCCGGAGGCGAGGATCCGGTTGGTGTTCTCCTTGGACTCGGTGACGTTGGGCTGGTTGAACGGGTCGATGCCGAGCACCACGCCGGCGATCGCGGTGGCGTACTCCCAGGCCAGGAACTGCGCGCCGAGCGGGCCGTTGACCGCCACGTCGGCGTCGACGCCGCCGCCGGGGACGGCGCCGGCGGGCAGCGCGCCGCCGTAGGTCACGGTGAGCACGTCGTCGCCGGCGGCGCCGGGGCTCTGCGGCGACTCGACGACGACCGGCAGGATGCCGACCCCGGCCTTGCCGGTGGACTCGGCGATCAACTGCTCGGCCCAGTCGCCGAGGCCCTCGATGCCGGTGCCGTCGGAGACCAGCGCGACCTTGTCCCGACCCATGGTGGCCGCCGCCCCGAGGGCCGCGCCGAGCGCCAGGCCCGGGTTGTCGCGGTCCCCGCCCAGCGACCGCGCCAGCGCGTCGGCCTCGTCGAGCAGTTCGGCCACCTCCACGCCGGCCAGCGCGGACGGGACCAGCCCGAACGCGGTCAGCGCGGAGTAGCGGCCGCCCACGTTCGGGTCGGCGAGCACGGTGAAGGCGCCCATCTCGGCGGCGGTGGCCTCCAGCGGCGAGCCCGGGTCGGTGACGACGACGAAGTGCCGGCCGGCCTCCGCCTCGGTCATCCCCGCGTCGAGGAACGCCTGCCAGTAGGCCCGGCGGTGGCTGTCGGTCTCGACCGTCGAGCCGGACTTGCTGGCCACCACGACCACGGTGCGCTCCAGCCGGTCGGCCAGCGCCGCCCGGACCTGTCCCGGGTCGGTGGTGTCGAGCACCGTCAGCCGCTTGCCGAGGGTGCGGGCGATGACCTCGGGGGCCAGCGACGAGCCGCCCATCCCGGCGAGCACCACGTGGTCCAGGTCGGCCAGCTCCGCCTTCAGCTCGGCGAGCTGGGGGAGCAGTTCCCGGCTGCGCAGGTGGGTGTCCACCCAGCCGAGGCGGATCTTCGCCTCGGCCTGCGCGTCCGGACCCCACAGGGTGGCGTCCTTCGCGGCCAGCTTGCCCGGCACGCCGGCGTTCACCAGCGCGTCCCGGGTGGAGGCGGGGGCCGACTTGTCGACCGTGTCGGCCCCGTGCACGGAGAGCCCGGCGGCGGCCTCGACCGCCCCGGCGAGCAGCTCGCTCACGCGTTGCCCCCTGCCTGCTGCGCGGCCTGCGCGTTGCCCTTCGCGGCGTCGCCCGGGTGGCCGGCGCCCCGGCCCGCGGCCGACAGCGACTTGCGGACGCCGTCGAGCAGTTCCTGCCAGCTCGTCTCGAACTTCTCCACGCCCTCGCGCTCCAGGGTCTCGATGACGTCGGCCATGTCGATGCCGACCGACTCCAGGTCCGCGAAGACCTTGCGGGCCTCGTCGTACGAGCCGGTGATGGTGTCGCCGCGGGTCTCGCCGTGGTCGGCGTACGCGTGCACGACCGGCTCCGGCATGGTGTTGACCGTGCCGGGGGCGATCAGCTCCTCGACGTAGATGACGTCCCGGTAGTCCGGGTTCTTGGTCGAGGTGGAGGCCCACAGCGGCCGCTGCGGGTGGGCGCCGGCGTCGGCGAGGGCCTGCCAGCGGTCGGAGGAGAACACCTCGCCGTAGCGCTCGTACGCCAGCTTGGCGTTGGCGACGGCGGCCTTGCCGCGCAGCGCCTTGGCCTCGTCGGAGCCGAGCTTCTCCAGCCGCTTGTCGACCTCGCTGTCGACGCGGGAGACGAAGAACGACGCGACCGACCCGATCTTCGACAGGTCGTGCCCGTTGGCCTTCGCCTGCTCCAGGCCGGCCAGGAACGCCTCCATCACCTGCGAGTAGCGGTCCAGCCCGAAGATCAGCGTGACGTTGACGCTGATCCCCTCCGCCAGGGTGGCGGTGATCGCCGGCAGGCCGGCCTCGGTGGCCGGGATCTTGATGAAGAGGTTCGGCCGGTCGACCAGCCACCACAGCGCCTTGGCCTCGGCGACGGTCCTGTCGGTCTCGTGGGCCAGCCGCGGGTCCACCTCGATGGAGACCCGGCCGTCGACCCCGGCGCTGCCCTCGTACGACGGGCGCATCACGTCGCACGCCCACCGCACGTCGTAGGTGGTGAGCATCCGCACGGCCTCCTCGACCTCCACCCCACGGGTGGCGAGGTCGCGCAGCTGCCAGTCGTACTCGTCGGCGTCGCTCAGTGCCTTGGCGAAGATGGTCGGGTTGGTGGTCACCCCGGCCACGTGCTTCTCCCGGCGGAGCTGGTCCAGCCCGCCGGAGGACAGCCGTACCCGGGAAAGGTCGTCGAGCCAGACCGCCACGCCTGCGGCGGTGAGTTCACTCAGCCTGTCCGTCATACCGTCCACGCTCCCCTCAGTTGCCGGTCGTGAAACCGGTGATGTCGCCCATCCGGGTCAGTGCCGCGTGCGCGGCGGCCACGATCCGGTCGGGCGTGAAGCCGAACTGCTCGAAGAGCACGGAGTGCGGGGCACTCGCGCCGTAGTGCTCCAGGCTGACGCTCTCGCCGCAGTCGCCGACGATGCCGTGCCAGGACATGCTGATGCCCGCCTCCACGCTCACCCGTGCCTTTACCCCGCGCGGCAGCACCGACTCCCGGTACGCCTCGTCCTGCGCGAAGAACCACTCCTGGCAGGGCATCGAGACGACCCGGGTCGGGGTGCCGTCGGCCTCCAGCCGGTCGCGGGCGGTCAGGCAGAGCTGCACCTCGGAGCCGGTGCCGATGAGGATCACCTGCGGCTTGCCGTTGGACGCCTCGGCCAGCACGTAGCCGCCCTTCGCCACGCCCTCGGCGCCGGCCAGGGTCGACCGGTCCAGCGTCGGCAGCGCCTGCCGGCTCAGCGCCAGCGCGGTCGGCCGGTCGGTGTGCTCCAGCGCCTGCCGCCAGGCCCAGGCCGTCTCGTTGGCGTCGGCCGGCCGGACCACGTCCAGGCCGGGGATGGCGCGCAGCGCGCTCAGGTGCTCGACCGGCTGGTGCGTCGGGCCGTCCTCGCCGAGGCCGATCGAGTCGTGCGTCCAGACGTAGACCACCGGCAGCTTCATCAGCGCGGCGAGCCGCACCGACGGGCGCATGTAGTCGCTGAACACGAGGAAGGTGCCGCCGTACGGGCGGGTGCCGCCGTGCAGCGCGATGCCGTTGAGGATCGCGCCCATGGCGTGCTCGCGGATGCCGAAGTGCAGCGTGCGGCCGTACTCGTGGCCCGGGAAGTCCTTGGTGGCGTGGACGGCGGGGACGAAGGACGGCTCGCCCTTCATGGTGGTGTTGTTGCTCTCCGCCAGGTCGGCCGAGCCGCCCCACAGCTCCGGCAGCACTCCGGCGAGCGCCTCCAGGACCTTGCCGGACGCGGCCCGGGTGGCGATGCCCTTGGCGTCGGCCGGGAACTCCGGCAGCGCCTCGGTCCAGCCGCTCGGCAGGATCCGCCCGGCCATCCGGTCGTAGAGCGCGTGGCGCTCCGGGTTGGCCTTCGCCCAGCCGTCGAACGCCGTCGTCCACTCCTGCTGGGCCCGGGCGCCACGCTCCATCACCTGACGGGCGTGCCCGAGCACCTCCTCGTCGACCTCGAAGGTCCGCGCCGGGTCGAAGCCGAGGAGCTGCTTGGTGGCGGCCACCTCGTCGCCGCCCAGCGCCGAACCGTGGATCTTGCCGGTGTTCTTCTTGTTGGGCGCGGGCCAGCCGATGATGGTGCGCAGCGCGATGAAGGAGGGGCGGCCGGTCTCGGCCTTCGCCGTCAGCAGCGCCCGGTGCAGGGCCTCGACGTCCTCGTGGTAGTCGCCCTGGTCGGCGTCGCCGGTGCGCCAGTCGACGGTCTGCACGTGCCAGCCGTACGCCTCGTAGCGGGCGGCTACGTCCTCGCTCTTGGCGATCCGGGTGTCGTCCTCGATCGAGATCTCGTTGTCGTCGTAGATCACCGTGAGGTTGCCGAGCTGCTGGTGCCCGGCGAGCGCGCTGGCCTCGTGGCTGATGCCCTCCTCGATGTCGCCGTCGGAGACGATGCACCAGATGTCGTGGTCGAAGACCGAGCGGCCGGGCTCGGCCTCCGGGTCGAACAGGCCGCGCTCGCGGCGGGCGGCCATCGCCATGCCGACCGCGTTGCCGAGGCCCTGCCCGAGCGGCCCGGTGGTGGTCTCCACGCCGGGGGTGTGACCGTGCTCGGGGTGGCCCGGGGTCAGCGAGCCCCACTGCCGCAGCGACTCCAGGTCCTGCAGGGCCAGCGGGTAGCCGGAGAGGAAGAGCTGGATGTAGAGGGTGAGGCTGGAGTGGCCCGCGGAGAGCACGAAGCGGTCCCGGCCGGGCCAGTTCGGGTCGGCCGGGTTGTGCCGCATGACCCGGTTGAAGAGCAGGTAGGCCGCGGGCGCGAGGCTCATCGCGGTGCCCGGGTGGCCGTTGCCGGATTTCTCCACGGCGTCCATGGCCAGCACGCGGACGGTGTCGACGGCCCGGCGGTCGAGGTCGGACCAGTTGAGTGCGGGGTGCTCGGGTCGGTTGGCAGCCACGATGGTTGTGCTCCTCGGCAGATGGGCGGAACCCTCAGTGATGACCCTATCGAGCGGTCCTAAACGTCCGCCCAGGGATCTCTGCATGCCGGTCTGTACTGGTCGGCGCCGGTCCGTGGCCCCGCCTCGACGGTGTGACGGCCCGCACCGTTGTCGGGTCGCCCGGGCAGCCAAAACGACGACGCGTAGTCTGTGGTGCGGCGTGTGGCCCCAGTCGGGTCCGGCCGGTCCGACCTCCCCTGCCGACGCCGGAAGGTGGCAATCCGTGAGCATGATCACCGAGCGCCCCGTCAGCAACTCTGCCGGGCAGCCGCCGGTGCGGACTGCGACGGAGACGTCGGCGGTGGCCCGCCGGGACGTCCGCGCGGTGGTCGCGGCCTACGTGACGCTGACCAAGCCGCGGATCGTGGAGCTGCTCCTCGTCACCACGGTGCCGGCGATGATGCTCGCGGACGGCGGCCTGCCGTCGCTCTGGCTGGTGGCCGTGGTGCTGGTCGGCGGCTCGCTCGCCGCCGGCGCGGCCAGCGTCATCAACTGCTACATCGACCGGGACATCGACCAGCTGATGCGGCGCACCAAGCGCCGCCCGCTGCCGGCGCACACCGTGTCGCCGCGCAACGCCCTGATCTTCGGGCTGGTGCTGGCGACGGTGTCGGTCGCGATGATGGCGGTGTTCACCAACCTGCTGGCCGCCGCGCTCACGCTGGCCGCGATCGTCTACTACGACGTCGTCTACACCCTCTGGCTCAAGCGCACCACGACGGCGAACACGTTCTGGGGCGGGGCCTGCGGGGCCGCGCCGGTGCTGATCGGCTGGGCGGCGGTGACCGGGACGCTCGCCCCGGCCGCGTGGGCGCTGTTCGCGGTGGTCTTCTTCTGGCAGATGCCGCACTTCTATCCGCTGGCCATGAAGTACAAGGACGACTACGCCCGGGCCGGCATCCCGATGCTGCCGGTGGTGGCCTCCACCCGGCGGGTGAACGCCGAGATCATCGGCTTTGCCTGGCTGACCGTGGCGTCCTCGCTGGCCGTGTGGCCGCTGGGGATGAGCCTGATCTACGGCGTGCCCGCCGTGGTGGTCGGCGCCATCTTCGTGGTGGAGGCGCACAAGCTCGCCCGGCGGGTGGCGCGGGGGCAGGCCGTCAAGCCCATGCGGCTGTTCCACTGGTCGACCACCTACCTGACCATCCTCTTCGCCGCCGTCGCCCTCGACGCGCTGATCTGACGGCCGCGCGACGCGCTGGTCGGACCGCTGTCGGCGTGCCGGCCCCGACGGCGCTCGACGTGCTCATACAACCGCCCTCGGCGCGCTGATCCGACCGCGCCGCGCGCACGAGCCGGCCGGGCCCGGCCTGACCTGCCCCGACCCGTCCCCTGTTCCCGGCCCGGCGGCCGCCGTGCGGCAAATCATCATCGTGTATGCCATGTCCGGTTTCTTGTTACATCGGCGACACCGTCGGCATCGGTCCGGAACCGCTTGGATGCCCCGGGCCGGCCTGGTTCGGGGCGGCGCTTTGGGATGACAAGTCCGTATACGACCGGGCATATCGCCTGTGGTTCTCCGTAAACCCGCAGGTAATTGGCATCACAAAAGGTTCATGGTTCTCGCCCGCCCGGGTGGAAGTCTGCTTACGCTTCCCGTCATGGCAGATGGTTCCGATACGACGCTGACGGCCGAACAGACCCCCGGGCAGGCCCCGCAGGGCCTGGTCGCCGGCATCAAGTCGTTCGCCGCCGGTCACGGTGGGGCGAAGGCGGTCATCGAGTACGTCGGCAAGCGTGGCGCGCGCATCGTCCTCGTGGGCGAGGACGGGGTGTGGGGCGACCAGTTCGCCGACGACACCGTCGTGGCGCGGCAGGCCTGCGCGAAGGCGGGAGTCACCGTCGAGAACGCCTGGGAGCGTGAACTGATGGACCAGATGCGTCCGAGCAACGACCTCTGGCGGTCGATGGCCCGGCGCACGATGGCCCGTTGACATAAATTGACCGATCACCACCAGTCGACCCGGGGGAAACCCCGGGTCGCTTTCGTCACCTGTGCCGAACTGCCCGACCTCGACCCGGACGACCGGCTGCTGCTCGACCCGCTGGCGCGTCGGGGCGTGAGCGCCGAGGCGCTGGACTGGGCCGACCCGACCGCCGACTGGCCGGCGTACGACCTGGCGGTGCTCCGCTCGCCGTGGGACTACGCGCTGCGGCGCGACGAGTTCGTCGCCTGGGCGTCGAGGGTCCCCGCCCTGGCCAACCCGGCCGACGTGGTGCGCTGGAACACCGACAAGCGGTACCTGGCCGAGCTGTCCGCGGCCGGGGTGCCCACCGTGCCGACGTCCTGGGTCGCGCCGGGGGAGGGCTGGCGACCGCCCGCCCGCGGCGAGTACGTCGTCAAGCCGGCCGTCAGCGCCGGCAGCCGGGACACCGGCCGCTACGACCTGGCCGATCCGCGACACCGGGAACTGGCCGTGGCGCACGTGCGGCGGCTGGCGGACGCGGGGCGGCTCGCCATGGTGCAGCCATACCTCGACGCGGTCGACGCGGCCGGTGAGACGGCGCTGCTCTTCCTGGCCGGGCCGGACGGCCCCACGTTCAGCCACGCGATCCGCAAGGGCCCGATGCTGACCGGCCCGGACGTCGGCGTCGACGGGCTGTACCGGCCCGAGGAGATCACCACCCGCACCGCCACCCCGGAGCAGCTGGCGGTGGCGGAGCGGGCCCTCGCGGCGGTGCCCGGCGGGCCGGGGCGGCTGCTCTACGCCCGGGTGGACCTGATCCCCGGCCCGGACGGCGCGCCGCTCCTGGTGGAGCTGGAGCTCACCGAGCCGTCGCTGTTCCTCGCCCACGCCGACGGCGCCGCCGACCGCCTGGCCGACGCGATCCTGGCCCGCCTGGACGCCCGCCGCTGACCGCTCAGGCCAGAACCGGGGCGGGCGTCTCGCTCGGCACGGGGGCCGGCCCCGGCGACGGCGCGACCGGCTGGCGCTCCCGGATCGACCACAGCGCCGCCAGAGTGGCCAGCCAGACCAGGCAGGAGCCCAGCATGTGCGCGCCGACCAGGAGGGCCGGGAGGTCGGTGAAGTACTGCACGAATCCGACCACGCCCTGACCCAGTTCGACCACGAGCAGCACCGCGGCGGCGCGGACGGCGCCGGGGGGCGCTCCCACCGCCCGTAGGGCGAGCCACAGCCCCACGCTCAGGCCGATGAGCAGGAACACCAGGTCGGCGTGGACCTGCGAGACCGTCTGCGGATCCAGCCCGTTGCGGACCGCGTCGGCGTCACCGGCGTGCGGACCGCTGCCGGTCACCGCCACCCCGAGGACGATCACCCCCGCGCTCGCCGCCACGGTCGTCCAGGCCAGTGCCCGGATCGGCCCCGGCACCAGGAGGACCTTCGGGGCGTCTGGCTCGTCGACGCGACGCCAGAGGGCGTACGCGGCGAGCAGCAGCACCATCGAGACCACGAAGTGGATGCCCACGATCGAGGGGTGTAGCTGTGTCCGCACCGTGATCCCGCCGATCACGGCCTGCGCGACGATGCCCAGCACGACGGCGATCGCGAGCAGCACCACGCTGCGCCGGCGGGGACGGTGCAGCAGGGCCGCCAGCAACGTCGCCCCGGCGATCAGCACCAGGACGAACGTGAGCAGCCGGTTGCCGAACTCGATCACCCCGTGCACACCCATCTCGGGGGTGGTGGTGTAGGACTCGTCGGTGCACCGGGGCCAGGTGGGGCAGCCGAGACCGGACGCGGTCAATCGGACGGCCCCGCCGGTGACGACGATCGCCACGTTCGCGACGATATTGGCGTACGCGAGACGGCGCAGCAGGGCGGTGGAGACCGGGAACCGGACGGATCGCTTCACGGCGCAAATCCTACGCACCGTAGTGGAGCCCGATCGGGTGACTCCGTCCGTGCGGTGGTTCGGATCACCGGGACCCGGGTTTGCGGGCTCCGGGCGAATTACGTAACGTTGGCGTTGTGAAAAACGTGGCGGCGCTCTCCGAGCACCAGCCGGCGGCCGCCCCGGCCGCCGGCCAGTCCGCGTCCGTCGCGGATCTCTCCACCCGTGACCGGGTCACCCAGCTGCTGCTGGAGCGGGGCGCGACCACCGCCGCGCAGCTCGGCTCGGCCCTCGGGCTCAGCCCGGCCGCGATCCGCCGGCACCTCGACGCGATGCTCGCCGACGGTGACGTGGTCGCCCGCGACCAGACCGTCCGGGGCCACCGCGGCCGGGGCCGGCCGGCGAAGGTGTTCGTGCTGACCGACGCGGCCCGGGTCCGCTGCGGCACCCACCACTACGACAACATGGCCACCGCCGCGCTGCGCTGGATCTCGCGCAACGGCGGCCCCGAGGCGGTCGAGGCGTTCGCCACCGACCAGGTCGCCGCGCTGGAGGCCCGCTGCCGGGCCGCCATGGAGGACGCCGGCGACGACCCGATCGCGCGGGCCGAGGCACTCGCCGGAGCGCTCACCGCCGAGGGCTACGCTGCGAACGCGTCCACGATCGCCTCCGGCGGCCAGCTCTGTCAGCACCACTGCCCGGTGGCGCACGTGGCCGCCGAGTTCCCCCAGCTGTGCGAGGCCGAGACCGCGGTGATCTCCCGCCTGGTCGGCACCCACGTGCAGCGCCTGGCCACCATCGCGCACGGCGACGGGGTGTGCACCACGCACATTCCCACCCAGCCGGGGCGTGCCCAGTCCGGTAAGACCGTCACCACTGTGAGGACAGATAGATGACCGAGCAGATCGTCCAGCCCCTGACCCAGGAAGAGCAGCTCGCCGCGCTGGGTCGCTACGAGTACGGCTGGGCCGACCCCGACGTCGCCGGGGCGGTCGCCCAGCGCGGCCTCGACGAGGCGGTGGTGCGGGACATCTCGGCCAAGAAGAACGAGCCGGCCTGGATGCTCGACCTGCGGCTGAAGGGCCTGCGGCTGTTCGGTCGCAAGCCGATGCCGGCCTGGGGCGCCGACCTCACCGGGATCGACTTCGACAACATCAAGTACTTCGTCCGGTCCACCGAGAAGCAGGCCACCAGCTGGGAGGACCTGCCCGAGGACATCAAGAACACCTACGACCGGCTGGGCATCCCCGAGGCGGAGAAGCAGCGGCTGGTCGCCGGCGTCGCGGCGCAGTACGAGTCCGAGGTCGTCTACCACAAGATCCGCGAGGACCTCGAGGAGCAGGGTGTCGTCTTCCTGGACACCGACACCGCGCTGCGCGAGCACGAGGACGTCTTCAAGGAGTACTTCGGCACGGTGATCCCGGTCGGCGACAACAAGTTCGCCGCGCTGAACACCTCCGTGTGGTCCGGCGGCTCGTTCATCTACGTGCCGAAGGGCGTGCACGTGGAGATCCCGCTGCAGGCCTACTTCCGGATCAACACGGAGAACATGGGCCAGTTCGAGCGGACGCTGATCATCGTTGACGAGGGCGCGTACGTGCACTACGTCGAGGGCTGCACCGCGCCGCTGTACTCCTCCGACTCGCTGCACAGCGCGGTCGTGGAGATCATCGTCAAGAAGAACGCCCGGTGCCGCTACACGACCATCCAGAACTGGTCGAACAACGTCTACAACCTGGTCACCAAGCGCGCCGTCTGCCACGAGGGCGCGACGATGGAGTGGGTCGACGGCAACATCGGCTCCAAGGTCACCATGAAGTACCCGGCGGTCTACATGACCGGCGAGCACGCCAAGGGCGAGGTGCTCTCGGTGGCCATGGCCGGCGAGGGGCAGCACCAGGACGCGGGCGCCAAGATGGTGCACGCCGCCCCGCACACCTCCTCGACGATCATCTCCAAGTCGATCGCCCGGGGCGGCGGCCGCACGTCGTACCGCGGCCTGGTCCAGGTGCTGGAGGGCTCGCACAGCAGCCGCAGCACGGTCAAGTGCGACGCGCTGCTGGTCGACACGATCTCCCGCTCGGACACCTACCCGTACGTCGACATCCGCGAGGACGACGTGTCGATGGGGCACGAGGCGACCGTCTCCAAGATCAGCGACGACCAGCTCTTCTACCTGATGAGCCGGGGCCTGAGCGAGGACGAGGCGATGGCGATGATCGTGCGTGGCTTCATCGAGCCGATCGCCAAGGAGCTCCCGATGGAGTACGCCCTGGAACTCAACCGCCTGATCGAGCTCCAGATGGAGGGCGCGGTCGGCTGACGCCAGCCGGCCCCTGCGGGAGCGCGCGAACGCCGTCCCGTCCGGCCGGGTCGCGCGAACACCGACCGACCCTCCGACCAATGACACCGTCGTCGCAGAACAGACCAAGGAAGAGATGACTACCCAGGCTTCCGCGCCGCCCAGCACCAAGTCGCAGGCGCTCCGCTCGTACGACGTCGCCGACTTCCCGGCCCTGACCGGCCTGGAGGAGGAGTGGCGCTTCACCCCGCTCAAGCGGCTGCGGGGGCTCACCGCCGGGGCGCAGGCCGCCACCGGCACGGTCCGCCACGAGTACGGCGGCCTGCCCGAGGGCGTCACCGTCGGGCCGATCAGCTCTGACGACCCGCGGGTGGGCAGCGTGCTCACCCCGGTCGACCGGGTCAGCGCGCTCGCCTACGGCGGTGCCGGGCAGGCGCTGCTGGTCCAGGTCGCCCGCGACGCGGTGGTGGCGGAGCCGGTGAGCCTGCGGGTGGTCGGCGAGGGCGCCGAGGGCGTGGCCTTCGGGCACACCTTCGTCGAGGTGGGCCGGTTCGCCGAGGTGACCCTGGTGCTGGAGCACGTCGGTTCGGCCACGCTGGCCGACAACGTCGAGGTGGCGGTGGCCGACGGGGCGAAGCTGACCCTGGTCACCGTCGCCGACTGGGCCGACGACGCCGTCCAGGCCCAGCACCTGAGGGTCCGGCTGGGCCGCGACGCCAAGGTGGTGCACGTCCAGGTCTCCCTCGGCGGCGACCTGGTCCGGCAGTACACCTCGGTGGAGTACACCGAGCGGGGCGGCGAGGCCGAGCTGTACGGCCTCTACTTCGCCGACTCGGGGCAGCACCTGGAGCACCGCCAGCTGGTTGACCACACCGTGCCGGACTGCCGCAGCTACGTCGGCTACCGGGGCGCCCTGCAGGGCGAGAGCGCGCGCACCGTCTGGGTGGGCGACGTGCTGATCCGCGCCGAGGCGACCGGCACCAACACGTACGAGATCAACCGGAACCTGCTGCTGACCGACGGCGCGCGGGCGGACTCCGTACCCAATCTGGAGATCGAGACCGGCGAGATCGCCGGCGCCGGGCACGCGAGCGCGACCGGCCGCTTCGACGACGAGCAGCTGTTCTACCTGATGGCCCGGGGCATCCCGGAGTCCGAGGCGCGGCGCCTGGTGGTCCGCGGCTTCTTCGCCGAGCTGATCAACAAGATCCCGGTCGAGTCGCTGCGCGAGCGCCTGGGGGACGCCATCGAGGCCCGGCTCACCAAGGCCGGCGCCTGATGATCCGCCTCTGCTCCACCGCGGACGTGCCGAAGGGCACCGTGGTCAGCGCGGATGTCGACGGCACCCCGATCGCGCTGGTGCACGGCGAGGACGGCGTCTTCTACGCCGCCTACGACGAGTGCTCGCACGCCGCGGTCGCCCTCTCCGAGGGGGAGGTCTCCGGCTGCACGCTGGAATGCTGGCTGCACGGATCCCGTTTCGACCTGAGGACCGGCGAGCCGACCGGGCTGCCCGCCACCGAACCCGTTCCCGTCTATCCCGTCGAAGTCCGAGACGGCGACATCTACGTCAGTCTCACGCCGAGCAATGGAGTGACCCGATAATGAGCACCCTGGAGATCCGCGACCTGAAGGTGTCGGTCAAGCTGCCCGAGGGTGAGCTCAAGCCGATCCTGGCCGGTGTCGACCTGACCGTCCGCTCGGGCGAGACCCACGCGATCATGGGCCCGAACGGCTCCGGCAAGTCCACCCTGGCCTACTCGATCGCCGGCCACCCCAAGTACGAGATCACCGGTGGCTCGGTGACCCTCGACGGCGAGGACGTGCTGGCCCTGTCCGTGGACGAGCGGGCCCGCGCCGGCCTCTTCCTGGCCATGCAGTACCCGGTCGAGGTCCCCGGCGTCTCGGTGGCGAACTTCCTGCGTACCGCCAAGACCGCCATCGACGGCGAGGCGCCGAAGCTGCGCACCTGGGGCGGCGAGCTGCGCGGGGCCATGGAGCGCCTCCAGATGGACCCGGCGTTCGCCCAGCGCAACGTCAACGAGGGCTTCTCCGGCGGCGAGAAGAAGCGGCACGAGATCGTGCAGCTGGAGCTGCTCAAGCCGAAGATCGCCATCCTCGACGAGACCGACTCCGGCCTCGACGTGGACGCGCTGCGCGTGGTCAGCGAGGGCGTGAACCGGGTCCGCGACACCGGCGACACCGGCATGCTGCTGATCACCCACTACACCCGGATCCTGCGCTACATCAAGCCGGACTTCGTGCACGTCTTCGTCGCCGGCCGGATCGTCGAGCAGGGCGGCCCCGAGCTGGCCGACAAGCTCGAGGAAGAGGGCTACGAGCGGTACGCCGCCGGGGCCGGCGCGGCGCGGGCCTGAGTCCTCTCTGAAGAAATGGGTGGGCCGGTCGACATGACTTCCATCGCGATCCCGTCGGGGATGCCGCAGTACGACGACGTGCCGCGTTACGACGTGGCGAAGGTGCGCGCCGACTTCCCAATCCTCGACCGGGAGGTCAACGGGCACCGGCTGGTCTACCTCGACAGCGCCAACACCTCGCACAAGCCGCGGCAGGTGCTCGACGTGCTCGGCGAGCACTACGCGATGCACAACGCCAACGTCTCCCGCTCGGTGCACACCCTGGGCACCGAGGCCACCGAGGCGTACGAGGGCGCGCGGGCGAAGATCGCCGCGTTCATCAACGCGCCGAGCGTGGACGAGGTGGTGTTCACCAAGAACTCCACCGAGGCGATCAACATCGTGGCGTACGCGTTCTCCAACGCCTCGCTGCGGCCCGACGCCGACCCGCGCTTCCGGCTCGGCCCCGGTGACGAGGTGGTCATCTCCGAGATGGAGCACCACTCGAACATCGTCCCGTGGCAGCTGCTCTGCGAACGCACCGGCGCGACCCTGCGCTGGTTCCCGGTCACCGACCAGGGGCGCCTGGACGAGTCGGGGCTGGCGGACCTGGTCACCGAGCGGACGAAGATCGTCTCGCTGGTGCACATGTCCAACATCCTCGGCACGGTCAACGCCACCTCGCGGATCACCGCGCGGGTCCGCGAGGTGGGCGCGCTGCTGCTGCTCGACTGCTCCCAGTCGGTGCCGCACATGCCGATGGACGTGGTCGACTACGACGCCGACTTCATCGTCTTCACGGGGCACAAGATGTGCGGCCCGACCGGCATCGGCGTGCTCTGGGGCCGCGCCGAGCTGCTGGCGGCGATGCCGCCGGTGCTGGGCGGCGGGTCGATGATCGAGACGGTCAGCATGGCCCGGTCGACGTTCGCCGCGCCGCCGGCCCGGTTCGAGGCGGGCACCCCGCCGATCGCCGAGGCGGTCGCGCTCGGCGCGGCCGTCGACTACCTCACCGGCATCGGGATGCGGGCCATCCAGTGGCACGAGAAGGAGCTGACGGCGTACGCGCTGGACGCCCTCGCCACGGTGCCCGACCTGCGGATCTTCGGGCCGGCCGTGCCGGTGGGCCGGGGCGGCACGATCTCGTTCGCCCTCGGCGACATCCACCCGCACGACGTCGGGCAGGTGCTCGACTCGCTCGGCGTGCAGGTGCGCGTCGGCCACCACTGCGCCAAGCCGGTGTGCACCCGGTACGGCGTGCCGGCCATGACGCGGGCCTCGTTCTACCTCTACACCACCACCGGGGAGATCGACGCCCTGGTGGCGGGCCTGGAGCAGGTGCGGAAGGTGTTCGAGTGAGCGGCGACGCAGGAGCCCGCGGATCGACGGGAGTTCACCCCTGATGCAGCTTGAATCTCTTTACCAGGAGATCATCCTGGACCACTACAAGCACCCGCACGGCCGCGGCCTGCGCGACGCGGACGCCACCGGCGCCCGGGTCGCCGAGGCGCACCACGTCAACCCGACCTGCGGTGACGAGGTGACCGTCCGGGTGGCGACCGACGGCGACGTGCTGCACGACGTCTCGTACGACGGCATGGGCTGTTCGATCAGCCAGGCGTCGGCGAGCGTGCTGCACGAGCTGCTGGTGGGCCGGGGCGCGGGCGACGCGTTCCGGGTGCACGAGGCGTTCGTCGAGTTGATGTCCGGCCGTGGCCAGGTCACGCCGGACGAGGACGTGCTCGGTGACGGGGTCGCGTTCGCGGGCGTCGCCCGCTACCCCGCCCGGGTCAAGTGCGCGCTGTTGCCGTGGATGGCGTTCAAGGACGCCGCGGCACGCGCCGGCGTGGGCGCGAGCCCTTCGGAGGTTGAGGCATGAGTAGCGAGGACACCGCCACCCCGGCGACCGAGGGCGCCGCCGCCCCGGCTGCGAACGCCGGGGTCGCCGAGAATGCGCCGGCCACGGACGCTGCGCCGGCTGCCCGGGGGAAGGCCGCCATCGCCGACCTCGAGGAGGCGATGAAGGACGTCGTCGACCCCGAGCTGGGCATCAACGTGGTCGACCTCGGCCTGGTGTACGGCGTGCACGTCGACGACGACAACGTCGCCACCCTGGACATGACGCTGACCTCGGCGGCGTGCCCGCTGACCGACGTGATCGAGGACCAGGCCCGGCAGGCGCTGACCACCGGCCCGGGCGGCGGCCTGGTCGACGACATCCGGATCAACTGGGTGTGGCTCCCGCCGTGGGGGCCGGACAAGATCACCGACGAGGGGCGCGACCAGCTCCGCTCCCTCGGCTTCAACGTCTGACCGGCCCCGCGCCGGTACCCGTCGAGCGCGCCGCCTGTCAGCTCAAGTCAGGGATCGTCGGACAGCTTGTCCACGGTGGGCCTTCTGGACTGCTGATCAAGTCGGACATGCCCAGCAGTTCCTGGTGGGCGCGGCTGAGCAGGGCACGACGGCGCCCGCTGGACCTACCTGCACAACCGCGCGACCGGTGTGTCGGGCCGGTCCCGAAGCGACCTGCTCTCCGGCGGGAGGCGCAACGCTCGTGCGGCGTCTGAGCCGCAGCCGCGCACCAGCAGGATCGACGGCGCCCAGCGCGCGGTCTTGCCGACGTGCGGTCGTTCGCCAGCTTCCGGCCCCGTTACGGATGATCGTCGGCCGCTGCCCGTGAATCCTCTCCAGCTCCGCCGCCAGGGTCACTGCCTGCGACTGGGGGTAGCGGCCGGACCCGCTGCGGAGCCCGGGGCAGTAGGACCTGACCGCGGTATCCGGGGCCCAGGACGATGGCCGCTCCGTTGGTGGGCGGGGCGCCGACGACGCTGCTCTCCACCGCCGGTATCGCCGGAGCGAAATCCGGCCCGCCCAGGTCGCCGGCGTCCGTCGCGTCACCGTCGCCCATGATCACTCCTTCTCCGCGTGGGCTCCGCGCGTGCCAGGGCCCGGTGAGTCCACTGGTGCCAGTCTGACTCCGTCGCGGACGGATATCTTGTCTGCCACTATATTAGGTGGATGAGTTCCCGGGCTATGACAGAGCCAGCCTTCTTCATCCTCACCGCGCTGCTCGACGCTCCGCGTCACGGCTACGGGATCGTCGCGGACGTGGCAGAACTGTCGCGGGGCCGCGTGCAGCTGAAGATCGGCTCCTTGTACGGGGTCCTGGACCGACTCGTCGGTGATGGCCTGGTCGAACTGGACCGCGAGGAGGTATGGCGAGGACGGCTACGCCGGTACTACCGGTTGACCGAGCGGGGCGGCCATGCCCTCGACGCAGAGGCTCAACGACTGGCCGCCAACGCACGCCTCGCCTCTACCCGGCTGCGCGTGTGGCGGAATCCGATCACGGGGACGCCGTCGTGAGCCGCCTGGAGGAGCGCTACCGGTTCGTTCTTCGGCTGCTGCCCGCCGCTTACCGGCAGGAATGGGAAGACGACATGGTCGCCGCCTTCGTGGACAGCATGGACACCGGCGACTCCGAGACCACCGCGTATGTCACGGACTACGGCCGGCCGAGCTTGTCCGAGGTCGCCAGCATCGTGTCCCTCGCCGTCCGGTTGCGTCTCGGCGGTGCCGACGCGCCACCCCGCTCGTTCGCCTGGGGACAAGCCGTGCGCCTGGCGACCCTGATGGCGATGTTGGCCCACGCCGTCATGGTCACCGCCAGCATCGCCGTCACACTCTGGCTCTCCTGGAAGATCGCCTGGTTGCCGGCTCCCGCACTGGACTGGCCGCTCAGCCCGCCGTCGAACATCTGGCACACCGCGTGGGATCTCGCCGGCTACGCGTGGTTACCGGCCTACGTCGCGCTCGTCCTCGGGCACCGACGGGTGGCCCAGGCGGTCGCCCTGCTCGCCATCGTGCCTCCGGCCATCACCACCGCTGTGGAACAGGGCCTCGGTGACGTACCGCTGTCGGTGTCGCCCTGGGCGATGCGATTCGTCGACGTGCTCCTGTTACTCGCGATGGCGGCTTTTCACCACGGCGCCACACCGGTGCCGCGCCGCCCTTGGCTCCTCGCGCTGCCGATCGGCATCTTCCTCGTCCCTGTGCCGCTGTTCACCATCCAGGCGGCCCGACCGGCGCTGAGGCTGCTGGACTGGCCGGGCCTGTCCTGCGCGGCGGTTACCGTCGCCGTGGTGGTCCACCTGGCCGGTCGAGTATCCAGCCGTCCATCTCGGAGGCTGCCATGGTCACTGGCGCTCACCCTGCTCGCCGTGACCGCGCTCGCCCTGCGAACGGCCACCCTGCCCGATTACAGCAACCAGGCAGAGCGGACAACACTCGCCACGATTGCCTCCGTAGAGGTCATCGCCGTGCTAGCGGTAGGCGTACCGCTCGCCGTGCTAGCCATCCGAGCACTGCGCCGACTTCCACCGATCCCCACCGTCGCCCCAAGACCCACCACACCGACGTAGGAACTCGTTTCGCCGGCGTGACTGTGACCGTCAGTAACGACGGAGGTGGGGCCACGTCAAGCCCTACGACTGCGTCCCACTGCGGACGACCGGCGTCGGTGGGGAATCCGGTGGCGGGGCCACGGGGGCGGAGCCGAGGATGAGCGGGTGATCGAGACGTACCCGACGAAGACCGTCCCCGTCGCCACGGCCGCCGCCGCGTGGCGACAGCGGACCGCCTCCGGTCGCGTCCCGATCCGCCGCCGATCGTCGTGACCGGCGCGTTCCTGGCCGGTCTGCTCGCCGGCTACGGCGTCGCCATCCCGGTCGGCGCGATCGCGGTGCTCATTCTCGGGCTCAGCGCCCGCACGTCGTTCCGGGTCGGCGCCGCCGCCGCGTTCGGGGTGGCCGCCGCCGACGGGCTCTACGCCGCCGTGGCAGCCCTGGGCGGGGCCGCCGTCGCCGGGCTGATCGCGCCGGTCGCCGGGCCGCTGCGGCTGACCGCCGCACTGGTGCTGCTCGTCCTCGCCGGTCACGGCGCCTGGCGCGCGCTGCGGCCCCGCGTCGCGACCGGCGCCGCCGGCGTCCGCCGGGGCCTGGACACCCCGGTCCGCGCCTTCACCGGCGTGCTCGCGCTGACCCTGCTGAACCCCGCGACCGTGGTCTACTTCGCCGCGCTCGTGCTGGGCCGCACGGACCGCGCCGAGCCGGATCCGCTCGCCGCCGGCCTCTTCGTGCTCGGCGCGTTCGTCGCCTCGGCGAGCTGGCAGCTGTTGATCGCCGGCGGGGGGACCCTGGTCGGCCGGATGCTGACCGGCCCGCGCGGTCGGCTCGTGACCGGGCTGCTCTCCAGCGCGATCATCGCCGCCCTGGCCGTGGCGATGCTGCTGCCCGACTGACCCGTCGGCGGCCCGGTGCCGTAGGTTCGGGCGTATGAGCAGCCGACCCGCAGCCGGAGGCGGCCGTTGGGTCGAGGCGGACCCGGCCCGGGTCGCCCGCTGGGTCGAGGGCTTCGCCGACCGGCACGGCCCGCCCACCGCCACCGTCCAGGCGTACGGGCTGCTGCTCGCCGCCCCGGACGGCGCCACCGCCGAGCTGCACACCCCGCCCGGCGCGCCGGCCGCCCCGGACGTGCCCGGCTTCGTGGCCGCCGCGACCACACCCCGCCGGCTCGGCCTGCTGCTCGCCCGCAAGGGAGCAGTGGCGGTGGGCGTCGCGGCGGGGGAGGAGCTGGTGGTCTCCAAGGTGGACACCCGCTACGTGCAGGGCCGCACCGCCGCCGGGGGCTGGTCCCAGCAGCGCTTCGCCCGGCGGCGCGACAACCAGGCGAAGGCGGCGCTGGGCGACGCGGCCGAGCTGGCCGTGCGGCTGCTGCTGCCGGAGGCGCCGTCGTTGGGCGCGCTGGTCTGCGGCGGGGACCGGCGGGCGGTGGACACCGTGCTGGCCGACCGGCGGCTCGCCCCGCTGGCGGCGCTGCGCGCCGAGCGGCTGCTGGACGTGCCCGAGCCCCGGCACGCCGTGCTCGTCGGCGCGATCGCGGCGGCCCGGGCGGTCCGGATCCTGGTCCGCGACCCGGCCTGACCTTCCCGGTCGGTCCGGATCCTGGCCCGCAGCCTTCGCGACCTCCTCGGGCCCGCCACGATCCTGCCCGTCGGGACGTGGCCCGTGGCCTCTCGTGCCCGCGACGGGTGGTGGGCCCGCACCGGGGACACGACGGCGGCCGGCGGACGCTCGCCCACCGGCCGCCGAGGGACGGTCTCCCGTGAGGTCAGAGGCTGCCGCGGAAGGTGTCGCAGGACTTCGGGTCGCCGGTGGAGTAGCCCCGGGTGAACCACTCCTTGCGCTGGGCGGAGGAGCCGTGGGTGAACTCGTCCGGGTTCACCGGCCGGTTGGCCCGCTCGGAGATGGCGTCGTCACCGATCTTCTCGGCGGCGTCGATGGCCTGCTGGATGTCCTGCTCGCTGATGCTGGTGAAGATCTTCTGGCCGCTCGCGTCGGCGGTGCCGGTGGCGTTCTTCGCCCAGGCGCCGGCGTAGCAGTCGGCCTGCAACTCCAGCTTGACCGAAAGCTCGTTGGCGCTGTCCGGGTCGCGCTGCTGCTGGCGGCGCATCTGGGCCTCGGTGCCGAGGAGGTCCTGCACGTGGTGGCCGTACTCGTGGGCGAGCACGTAGGGCTGGGCGAACTCACCGGAGGCGCCGAGCTGCTGGGCGAGCACCTGGTAGAAGGTGAGGTCGATGTAGACGAGGTCGTCGGCGGGGCAGTAGAACGGGCCGACGCCGGAGTCGGCCTGCCCGCAGGCGGTGTTGACGCCCTGGCTGAAGAACACCGTCCGGGACGGGCGGTACTGCTCGCCGAACGCCTCGGGCAGGGCCTTCTGCCAGTACGCCTGGATGGAGTTGACGTAGAGGGCGTTGCGGCAGTCGAGCTGCTGGAGCGCGTCCTCGGCCGAGCACTTCTGCTCCAGCGACGCGTTGTCGCCCCGCGGCTCGTCGCCGCCGTTGGTGGCCGCGTTCAGGCCGAAGCCGCCGCCGACGAGCGCGACGACCACGGCGATGACGAGGCCGACGATGCCGCCCCGGCCGCCGCCGATCGGGATGGGGATGCCGCCCAGCCCGCCGCCCCCGCCGGACCCTCGCCGGTCGTCCACCTGGCTGGTGTCGATCCGCGCGTTCTCGTTCAGCTCCATGTCTACCCCGATCACCGATTTGATCCGTTTTGGTGGTTGCGGTACCGGACCGGGTCCGGACTGCGTTTCGGTACCCGATGATCTTGGTCGGTAATCCGGCGGGGCGCCCGCGCGGCGCCCGGTACACTTGGTCCCGTGCTGCTCTGCGAAGGCTGAACCGCCCCGCGCCGACGGGCCTCGTGCTCGCCGGCGCTTTCGCGTGCCCTGAGTCAGCCCTTCCAGACCCCGAGAGCGAGTCCTCCGACATGATCACTGCCACCGGCCTGGAGCTGCGCGCCGGCGCCCGCATCCTGCTGTCCGACACCACGCTGCGGGTGCAGCCGGGTGACCGGATCGGCCTGGTCGGCCGCAACGGCGCCGGCAAGACCACGACGCTGAAGGTGCTCGCCGGCGAGGGCCAGCCGTACGCCGGCCAGATCGACCGGCGCAGCGCCATCGGCTACCTCCCGCAGGACCCCCGGACCGGCGACCTGGAGGTCACCGGCCGCGACCGGGTGCTCTCCGCCCGGGGCCTGGACGTGCTGATGGCCCAGATGAAGGAGATCGAGACCAGGCTCGCCGACGGCGCCGACGACAAGCTGGTCCGTCGCTACGGCGCGCTGGAGGACCAGTTCGCCTCCCTCGGCGGGTACGCGGCCGAGGCCGAGGCCGCCCGGATCTGCGCCAACCTCGGCCTGCCGGACCGGGCGCTGGCCCAGACCATCGGCACGCTCTCCGGCGGTCAGCGCCGTCGCATCGAGCTGGCCCGGATCCTGTTCCGCGACGCGGGCGAGAACGGCGGCGGCATCCTGCTGCTCGACGAGCCGACCAACCACCTCGACGCCGACTCGATCACCTGGCTGCGCAGCTTCCTCGCCAACCACAAGGGCGGCCTGATCGTGATCTCCCACGACGGCTCGCTGCTGGAGTCGGTGGTCAACAAGGTGTGGTTCCTCGACGCCACCCGCTCCGTGGTCGACGTCTACAACCTGGGCTGGAAGGCGTACCTGGAGGCCCGCGAGACCGACGAGCGGCGCCGCCGCCGGGAGCGGGCCAACGCCGAGAAGAAGGCCGGCGCGCTGATGGCGCAGGCCGACAAGATGCGGGCCAAGGCCACCAAGACCGTCGCCGCGCAGAACATGGCCCGGCGGGCCGAGAAGCTGATCTCCGGCCTGGAGGAGGTACGCGTCGCCGACAAGGTGGCGAAGGTGCGCTTCCCGAGCCCGGCCCCGTGCGGCAAGACCCCGCTCACCGCGACCGGCCTGTCGAAGTCGTACGGCTCGCTGGAGATCTTCACCGACGTGAACGTGGCGGTCGACCGGGGCTCCCGGGTGGCCATCCTGGGGCTCAACGGCGCCGGCAAGACCACCCTGCTGCGGATGCTCGGCGGCCTGCTGAAGCCGGACACCGGCGAGGTGCACGCCGGGCACGGCCTGCGCCTCGGTTACTACGCGCAGGAGCACGAGACGCTCGACGTGGACCGGACGGTGCTGGAGCACATGCGCAGCGCCGCCATCGAGCAGACCGACACGGACCTGCGCAAGATCCTCGGGGCGTTCCTGTTCTCCGGCGACGACGTGGACAAGCCGGCCGGGGTGCTCTCCGGCGGCGAGAAGACCCGGCTCGCGCTGGCCACCCTGGTCTGCTCCGGGGCGAACGTGCTGCTGCTCGACGAGCCGACGAACAACCTCGACCCGGTCAGCCGGGAGCAGGTGCTCGACGCCATCGCCCGCTACCCGGGTGCGATCGTGCTGGTCACCCACGATCCCGGCGCGGTCATGGCGCTGAAGCCGGACCGTGCCATCCTGCTGCCCGACGGCGACGAGGACGCCTGGAGCGACGACCTGCTCGAACTGGTCGAGCTGGCCTGAGCGGCCCGCGGCGCCGCCCGCCGGCTCCCGATCCCCGGCGCGGTCAGCCCGCCGGCCCCGGTGTCGCGGCGCGCGTCGGCGTGGTCAGCGCAGCAGGCCGAGCGCGTGGGGGAGGACGCCCGAGGTGGCCAGGATGACCACGTTGATGGCGACGAAGACGGCCGGGACGAGCCGGTGGCCGACGCGTCCGACCAGCCGGACCACCCGGGGGTGGCCGCCCAGCCAGGCCCCCGCGGCGCACCACAGCGCGATGAGCACCACGAAGACCAGCAGGAACACCGCGCTGTCGGCCGGGCCGAGCGCCCGGAACACCGGCACGTAGACGGCGATGTTGTCGGCGCCGTTGGCGATCGTCACCCCGGCCACGCCGAGGGTGGAGCCCACCACCGCCGGTGTCTCGTCGGCGTCGCGGTCGAGCAGCGCGCGTACGCCGAGGGCGACCGGCAGCAGGCCGAGCAGCCCGGTCCACGGCTCGGGCACCACCAGCAGCCCGGCCGCGACCACCGCGCTGGCCACCGCGAGCGCGCCGATGCCCAGGTACTGCCCGGCGACGATCTGCCAGGTGCGGGGCCGGCCCGTGGTGCGGGCGGCGACGAAGAACAGCGTCAGGACGACGATGTCGTCGATGTCGGTGGCGGCGAACACCACGGCGGCGCCGGCCGCGGTGCCCAACAGGTCGATCACGCCAGCAGGGTACGGCGCGCCCGCCCGCCCCGCCCGGCGCGGAGGGGCGGGCGGGCCCCGGTCGCGTCGGGAGGGTCACTCTATCGGGAAGCTGACATCGCATAGCGTGTCGGTTGGCGAAGAGTTGATATCTGGCGCATGATCGTTCGAGGCGGTCTAATAGGTGGGACCGTATCCGAACCGCACAGTCTGGGACGTGAGGACACAGCATGGCAGCCACTGGCACAGCCACCAGCACTGAGAAGGGTCGCCGGATCGTCGGAGCCGAGCGTCAGACGCTCGCCAAGGACCTGGTAAAGCGGTACACCTCGGGTGAGAGCATCCGCGCGCTCGCGGCCTCGACCGGCCGTTCCTACGGGTTCATCCACCGGGTGCTCACCGAGTCCGGGGTTCAGCTGCGGCAGCGTGGCGGCGCCCGCCGCCGCAAGAAGGCGTGACCCGCCCACCAGCGTCGTCCGTCAGCGCCGCTCCCCGGGTCGCCCGGTGACCGCCGAGGCGACCGGGGTCCGGCTGGAATGCGACGGGCCGGTCGCGACGGTCACGTTGTGCCGGCCCGACGTGCTCAACGCGCAGACCCCGGCGATGTGGCGCGCGATGAGCGACTTCTCCCGGGACCTCCCCGGCGACGTACGCGTCGTCGTCGTGCGCGGCGAGGGGCGGGCGTTCTCCGCCGGCCTCGACCTGTCGGTGGCCGGCGCCTCCGGCCCGGGGTCGTTCGCCGAGCTGGCCACCCTGCCCGAGCAGGAGTGCGCCGACCGGATCGCGGAATACCAGGGCGGCTTCACCTGGCTGCACCGCCCCGACGTCGTCTCCGTCGCCGCCGTGCAGGGGCACGCGATCGGCGCTGGCTTCCAGCTGGCGCTCGCCTGCGACCTGCGCGTGCTCGCCGAGGACGCGAAGCTCTCCATGGCCGAGGTGACGCTCGGCCTGGTCCCGGATCTCGCCGGCACCGGTCGCCTGGTCGACCTGGTCGGCTACAGCCGTGCGCTGGAGATCTGCGCGACCGGCCGGCGGATGGACGCCGCCGAGGCGGACCGGATCGGCCTGGCCACCCTGGTCGTGCCGAACGCCGAGCTGGACGCCGCGGTGCGTGACCTGACCGCCGGGCTGCTGGCCAACGACCGCAACGCGGTGGTGGAGATCAAGGCCCTGCTGGCCGGCGCGACCGGCCGGTCCGCCGCCGACCAGCAGCGGGCCGAGCGGGAGGCGCAGACCCGCCGGCTGCGCGATCTCGCCGGGCGGGGAGAATAGTAAGGACCGTTCGGGAAGATCGGGGTTACGGCCGAGGTTGTCAGAGTCGTCGGGAGAATTGACCTGACGGTGCGGTCAGCCCGACGACCCGGAGGTGAACGTGTCCAACTCGATGTCCGGCGGCGGCATGGCCGGTTGGAGCATGCTCCGGTCGATGCGCAACCGCGACGAGATCTCCACCCACCGGCTCAAGCGCGGCGTGGCCCGCCGGATCGTGGCCTTCGCCGGGCCCTACCGCCGGGACATCGTGGTCTTCCTGGTCACCGTGGTGCTGGCCGCGGTCATCGGGGTCGCCACCCCGGTGCTCGCCGGCGACGTGATCGACACGATCACCCGGGGCGGCGCCGACGCCGGCAACGCGGTGGTCCGGCTGGCGTTCGTCATCGCCGGGCTCGCGGTGGCCGACGCGCTGCTCTCCCTCGCCCAGCGGTGGTATTCGGCCCGCATCGGCGAGGGGATCATCCTCGACCTGCGCACCCGGGTCTACGACCACGTCCAGCGGATGCCGCTGCAGTTCTTCACCCGCACCCAGACGGGCGCGCTGGTCAGCCGGCTCAACAACGACGTGCTCGGCGCGCAGCGGGCGTTCACCTCGACGCTGTCCGGAGTGGTCAGCAACGTCATCCAGCTCGTGCTCACCGCCGCGGTGATGTTCACCCTCTCCTGGCAGGTCACCGCGCTCTCGCTCGTGCTGCTGCCGGTCTTCATCATCCCGGCCCGGCGGGTCGGCAGGCGCCTCGCCGAGATCACCCGGGAGTCCTACAACCTCGACGCGAAGATGAACGCGACGATGACCGAGCGGTTCGGCGTCTCGGGCGCGTTGCTGGTGAAGCTCTTCGGCCGGCCCGAGGTGGAGGCCCGCCGGTTCGCCGGGCGGGCCGAGCGGGTCCGCGACATCGGCATCCAGTCCGCGATGTACTCGCGGACGTTCTTCGTGGCGATGCTGCTGGTCGCCTCGCTGGCCCAGGCGCTCACCTACGGTCTCGGCGGCTGGCTCGCGGTCACCGGCAACGTCAGCGCCGGCACCGTGGTGACCCTCGCCCTGCTGCTCACCCGCCTCTACGGCCCGCTGACCGCGCTGTCCAACGTCCGGGTCGACGTGATGAGCGCGCTCGTCTCCTTCGACCGGGTCTTCGAGGTGCTCGACCTGAAGCCGACGATCGAGGAGAAGCCCGACGCCGTGCCGGTGCCCCGGGCCAGCGGCCGGGTCGAGTTCCGCGACGTCCGGTTCCGCTACCCCAGCGCCGCCGAGATCTCGCTCGCCTCGCTGGAGGAGGTCGCCGCCCTCGACCGCACGGTCAACGAGCCCGTGCTCAAGGGCGTTTCGTTCGCGGTCGAGCCGGGGCAGATGGTGGCTCTGGTCGGCCCCTCCGGTGCCGGCAAGTCGACGCTGTCGATGCTGATCTCCCGCATCTACGACGTCACCGACGGGCAGGTGCTGGTCGGCGGGGTCGACGTCCGCGACGCCACCCTCGACTCGCTGCGCGACGAGATCGGCGTGGTCACCCAGGATTCGCACCTGTTCCACGAGACCATCGCCGAGAACCTGCGCTACGCCAAGCCGGACGCCACCGACGACGAGATCTGGGCGGCCCTGGCCGGTGCCCAGGTCGCCGACCTGGTCCGGTCGCTGCCGGAGGGGCTGGAGACCCTCGTCGGCGAGCGCGGCTACCGCTTCTCCGGCGGCGAGAAGCAGCGCATCGCCATCGCCCGGTTGCTGCTCAAGGCCCCGTCGATCGTGATCCTCGACGAGGCGACCGCGCACCTCGACTCGGAGAGCGAGGCCGCCGTGCAGCGGGCGCTGTCGGTGGCGCTGACCGGGCGTACCGCGCTGGTGATCGCACACCGGCTCTCGACCGTCCGCGACGCCGACCAGATCCTGGTGCTCGACGACGGGCGGATCGTCGAGCGGGGGCGGCACGAGGAACTGGTGGCCGTGGGCGGGCTCTACGCCGAGCTCTACCGCACCCAGTTCGCGGTCGCCGACTCGCCCACCCCGTACGCCGACGCGACCGGGCCCGAGCCGGTGGCCGTGCCGCCGCTGCGGCCCTACCTCGCCGACGAGGCGCTGCCGCCGGCCGCAGCCAACTGACGCCTCAGCCGGCGGTCACCGCCGCCCGCAACTCCCCGAACGCGGCGCCGAGCGTCTCGGGGGTGAAGTGCGCGTTCAGGCCGCTGGGGTTGGGCAGCACCCAGAGCCGGGCGCCCGCCAGCCGCTCCGGCTGCGGTCCGAAGCCGGCCTTCGGCCGGGCGAACCCGATCCGGTACGCGGTCACCCCGACCACGGCCACCCACCGGGGGCGATGGCGCTCGACCTTGCCGGTGAGGATCTCCGCCCCCTCGACCAGTTCGGCCGGGGTCAGCTCGTCGGGGCGGGCACTGGCCCGCGCGACCATGTTGCTGATGCCCAGGCCGTACCCCGGCAGCTCGTCCTGCTCGCTGGGATGCAGCAGCCGGGGCGTGAACCCGCCCCGGTGCAGCGCCGGCCAGAACCGGTTGCCCGGCCGGGCGAAGTGCCACCCGGTCGCGGCCGACCACAGGCCCGGGTTGATCCCCACGAAGAGCACGTCCAGGCCGGGGGCGATGACGTCGGGAATGGTCCGCTCCGCCGCCGCCGCGAGTTCCTCCCGCGTGGGCCGCGGATACCGTCCGGCCGCATCCGCCGCCCGCGCCCGCTGTCGGGTGGGGGAGCCGCGGCCCGGCCGGCCGGCGGGCGTGACCATCACAGGCCCCGCAGCGCGCCGCCGTCGACCGGCACGGTGACGCCGGTCAGGTAGCTCGCGGCGGGGGAGAGCACGAACGCGGCCACCCGGCCGAACTCGGCCGGCGCGCCGATGCGGCGCAGCGGAATGGCGGCCTCGGCCTCCGCGCGCGCCCGTTCGGGATCGCCGGTGGCGGCGAAGAGCTCCACGTTGCGGTCGGTCATGATCCGTCCGGGCAGCAGACCGACCACCCGCACGCCCCGGGGCCCGTACTCGTCGGCGACGTCCTTGGCCATGCCCGCCAGGCCGGGTCGCAGGCCGTTGGAGACGCCCAGGCCGGGCACCGGCCCGCGCGCCGAGGTCGACAGGACCAGCCCGACCGCGCCACCTGCGCCCCCGGCCAGCTCCTGCGCGACGGTACGGACCATGCGGACGGTGCCGAGGAAGACCGTCTCGAAGGACCGGCGCCACTGCTCGTCGGTGACCGAGGCGGCGCTGCCCGGCGGTGGCCCGCCGACCGAGACCAGCGCCCCGTCCAGCCGTCCGAAGTGCTCCCGCGCCGCCGCCACGAGGCGCTCCGGCGTGTGGGCGTCGGCCAGGTCGGCGGCCAGCCCGACCGCCCGCTCCGGCCCGCCGAGGCGCTGCGCGGCGGCGGCCACCGCGTCGGCGTCGCGGGCGGAGAGCACGACGCGGGCACCGTCGGCGACGAGGCACTCCGCGGTGGCGTAGCCCAGCCCTCGGGAGGCGCCGGTGAGTACGTACACCCGATCGGTCAGTCCGAGATCCATGCCGTCGATCCTGCCGCACCCGGCCGGATCCGCCAGCGGGGCCCTCGTGAGCGGTGGGCGGTCAGCGGTGGGCGGGACGCAGCAGGCGTACCCGCCCGGCGACCTGGACGGCGACGGCCCCGCCGGCGCGCCCCCACGCCGGCAGCCGGCGCGGGCGCGGCGGCCCGTGCCCGTCGTAGCGGTCGGCGGCCTCGCGCGCGGCCAGCTCCTCCGCGCCCAACGGCGGCAGCTCGCCCCGGTCGCGTAGGTCACGGGCCAGGTCCCAGCCGTCGCGCAGCGAGCCCGCGGTCGGCCGCCCCGCGGCCCACCGGGCGAAGGTCGCCGGCCACCGCGGGCCGAGACCGGCCGCCAGCAGCGGCCAGTGCCGGGCCACCTCCCCGGCGCGCTTGCGCAGCAGCGCGGCCCCGGCCGCGGCGAGCGCCGCCGGGTCGAAGCCCGCCGGCACCGGGCCGCCGGCCACCAGCGCCGCCACCAGCGCCGCCTGCCGCTCGGCCAGGTCGCCGCTCACGTCACCACCGGGAAGCCGGACGCGGCGGCGAGGGCGTCCAACTCGGCCCGGAGCACCGGGGCGGGCGGGTAGTGCCCGTCGCGTTCCAGCAGGATCGCCGGCGGCCGGCGGCGGGCGCACAGCTCGCGTAGCAGGTCGAGCACCGCCGGGGGCACCGGATCGGTGTGCGTGTCGTGGTAGTAGCCGCCGTGGTCGGCGCCGCCTGCCACGTGCACGTAGGAGACCCGCTCCAGCGGCAGCCGGTCGAGCAGCGTGACCGGGTCGGCGCCCCGGTTGCGGGCGTTGGCGTACACGTTGGCGACGTCCAGCAGCAGAAGCGCGCCGGTGCGGTCCAGGATCTCGGTGAGGAAGTCGGCCTCGCTGAGCTCGTCGTCGGGCCAGTCGAACAGGGCCGCGATGGGTTCCAGCGCGATCGGCACCGGCAGCTCGGCCTGCGCGCGGGCGACGTTGGCGCAGACCGCGTCGACCGCCGCCCGGCTGCGCGGCAGCGGCAGCAGGTGGCCGGCCTCGACGCCGCCGGCCCGGACGAAGGCGATGTGCTCGCTGACCAGCGGCGCCCCGACCAGCTGCGCCACCGCGCCCAGGTGGGCGACGCGCGCCGGGTCGACCGGTTCCGCGCCGCCGAGGGAGAGCCGCACGCCGTGCGGTACGACCGTCACGCCGCGCTCGCGCAGCGCGGCCAGCCCGGCGGGCGGTGGCCCGGTCGCGGCGACGCTCTCGGCGACCACCTCCACGAAGCGCAGCCCGGGCAGGTCGGCGACGAACCCGGCGATCTCCGGCCGCCAGCCGATGCCCACGCCGGCGGGGCCGGTCATCCGCCGCACCCGCCTCCGCCGCAACCCCCGCCGCCGCTGCACGAGCTGCCCCCGCTGCACGAGCTGCCCCCGCCGCACCCGCCGCCGCTGGAGGAGGCGCTGCTGCCGCTGATCGCCTGGCGCTGGATCTCGGCCTGGGCGGCGAAGCCGGGGTCCATGGCGTAGAGCGACGCGGTGCCGAACAACGCGACGCCCATCGCGGCGCCCGCCGCGCCGTAGGTGGCGTAGGCGGGGGCCGAGGCGGGCGCGAGATAGGTGTGCTGACGCCGCAGGTCGCGCAGGGCCCGGGTGGCGGCGCGGGTGCGCCACGGCACCCGGTGCAGGAGGACGGCCACGACGATCAGCGGAACCTGGCTCAGCACGAGCCAGCCCACCGGGCGGTCGTTGCCCAGCCCCGCGAAGATGCGCAACACGCCGACCAGCAGCAGGGCGGAGAGCAGGAACGCGCCCCGGCGCAGCGCGGACCGGCGGGCCGGTGCGAGCGCGAGCCCGCGCTGCTCCAGACTGGTCCGGAGCTGGTCGAGCGCCCGGCGGACCCACTCGTCACGGGCCAGTTCCTTGGTGGTGGCGTTCCGCCCGGCCGCGAAATGGACCGCCTGGTCCAGGGGCGTGATCCCGGCCGGCAGCGGACCGCCGGTGGTGAGCCGCCGGTCCGGCCGCACGCCGATCGCCCCGCTGCCGCGCAGCCCGCCGAGCGAGGTCCAGATCGCCAGTTGCTGCCCGCCGTTGAGGTAGGCGACCTGCTGCGGGCCGAGCTGGCCCACGTCGCCCACCGGTGGGCCGGCGAGGACCGAGCGCCGGTGCACGACCGTACCGACGATGATCACGACGGCCGCGAGGAGATAGGCCCCGAGGAAGACGGGACCGGGGATGCCCCAGGTGTCACCAGGCGCGGCGAGGACGGTCATGGGCTGCTCCTGTCGGGCGAGGGGGATCGCGACCCAATTGTGGAGCAGGCCCGCCAGGGCGTACCCACCGCGTGGACCGAGTTACCGGACCGATACGCACGGCGATACGGCGGCCGGCGCCCGGGGTCGGCTGCCCGGGGCGCGTCGGAGGCCGGGCAGGGTGGCGGGCGGGTCAGCGGCGGCGGACGGCCTCCTCGACCAGGTCGAGCACCGGGCCGAGGTCGCCGGCGGGGCGGCCCATCGCCAGGTGCAGCACCAGGCCGTCGTAGGCGAGTTCGAGGAACTGGGCCAGCACGTCGATCGGCACGTCCTCGCGGAGCACGCCCGCCTCCCGCTGCCGGGCCAGCCGGTCGCGGGTCGCCTCGGCGATCGCGGCCGAGCGCTCCGCCCACCGCTTGGCGAACGCCGGGTCGGTCCGCAGCCGCCGGGACACCTCCAGCTGGCTGCCGAGCCAGCCGGTGGTGTCGGGGGAGACCGCGCCGGCCAGCAGGTCCCGCATGACCTGGACCAGGCCGTTGCGGGCCACCGTCTCCACCATGGCCGCGGCGTCGTCCTCGGCCACCGCCAGGAAGAGCGAGTCCTTGTCGCGGAAGTGGTGGAAGATCGCGCCCCGGGACAGCCGGGTGGCCTCCTCGAGCCGGCGGACGGTGGCGCCCTCGTAGCCGTGCCGGGCGAAACACGCCCGCGCGGCGGCGAGGATCTCTTGCCGGCGCGCGTCGAGCTGGTCCTGACTTACTCTGGGCACGGGTCGATCGTGACAGCTCGCCCCCCGCCGTGCAAACCGTACGTACGGCTTGGTTTGGCCGCTCGCATGATCATCCGCGTGGGGCGATCGCGGTTAGGATCGCCCCGTGACGCCACTCCCCACCGCCGTCGCGGTCCCCGCCGCGCCGCTGACCGTCGCGGCCGTGCAGGCCGAGCCCGTCCCCGGCGACGTGGCCGGCAACGCGGCGAGCGCCGCCCGGCTGGTCCGCCACGCGACGGAGCGGGGCGCCCGGGTGAGCGTGCTGCCCGAGCTCTTCCTGCCCGCGTACCACCTGCCGACGCTCGCGGCCGACCCGGCCGGCACCGACGTCGCGGCCGACGCGGCGGGCGGGGTCGACGACCCGCGGCTGGACCCGCTGCGCGAGGCGGCCCGCGACGGCGGCGGCGCCGTGGTGGTCGGCGCGGCCGTCCGGCACCCGGACGGCCGGCGGACGATCTCCGCCCTGCTGGTCGACCGCGCCGGCGCCGTCCGCGTCGGATACGACAAGCAGCAGCTGTGGAGCGGCGAGCGGGAACTCTTCGTGGCCGGCGACCGGGGCGCCACCCTGCTCGTCGACGACTGGCGGCTCGGTCTCGGCATCTGCTACGACGGCTGCTTCCCGGAGCACGGCCGGGCCGCGGCGGTCGACGGGGCGCACGGCTACCTCTGCTCGAGCGGCTACCTGGTCGGCTCCGAGCACCGCCGCGACCTCTACTACGCCGCCCGCGCGCTGGACAACACGATGTACGTGGTGTTCGCCAACCTCGTCGGCGGCGCCCACCCGTGGCGGTTCAACGGAGGCGCGGCGGTCTACGACCCGGAGGGCCGGCCGCTGGCCCGGGGCGCGGACACCGGCGAGGCCGTGCTGGTCGTCACGCTCGCCCCGGAGGCCCTCGCGGCGACCCGGGCGGCCCACTGCATGCTGCTCGACCGCCTGCCCGACCAGGGCAGCACCCGTTCGGCACTGCCGGCCTGACGGGCGTCCGGAGAGGGCTCGGCACTGTCGGCGGGCGGTGGCGGTCCCGTAGGGTGCCCGGGTGCCGCTGCTCCTGCTGGACCTGGACAACACGCTGCTCGACCGGGCCGGTCCGTTCCGCGCCTGGGGCGAGCGCTTCCTGGCCGGTGTCGGCGCGCCGCCGGCCGACATCGACTGGCTGTTGTCCGTCGACGCCGACGGGCTGACCGACCGGTGGGACGTGGCCGACGCCGTGCGTGACCGCTACGGGCTGCGGATCCCGTCCATCGACCTGGTCGAGGAGCTGCACGACGGCGTGGTGGCCAAGGTCCGGCTCGATCCGCTGGTCGCCTGCGCGCTGCGGATCGCCGACGGGGCCGGCTGGACGCCCGTGGTGGTCAGCAACGGCGGGGCGCGGCAGCAGGAGGCCATGATCCGGCGTACCGGGCTGGACCGCGTCGTCGCCGGCTGGGTCATCTCCGAGGAGGTCGGCGTCAGCAAGCCCAACCCGAGGATCTTCGCGCTGGCCGCCCGGCGGGTACGGCTGCCCCTGCGCGACGCCTGGGTGGTCGGCGACGGTCCGGAGGCGGACATCGGGGGCGCCGCCGCCGTGGGCCTGCCCAGCGTCTGGCTGCACCGGGAACGGAGCTGGGTCGACAGCCGGTTCGCCCCCACCCGCACGGCGGACGGCGTGATCGCCGCCGTCGCGACGGTGCTCGCCGCCTGACGGGTGCGGCGCCGGTCCGCCGGTCGGGCGTAACGGGCGCGGCGACGGTCCGCCGGCCGGGCGTAATTCGGTTGACCCGGGCCGCGCCGACCCGTGAGCATGGTCGGCGCATCGTGCAACCGGGTCCGCGCCCGGTCGAGGAGAGGGGGTCGGTCATGGCCGTCTTCGCAGGTCGCTTCCACCTGCCCCCATCAGCCTCGATCAAGGGATCACCACCGCAGTGCGCGATCACGACCTTCCGGCGCGCGAGCGCCGTACCCGCGGCAAGCGCCGCTTCGACGACGACGAACAGCTCTTCCTGAAGCGGGGCCGGGCCGCCGAGCCCGCCCTCGCCGACCCCGACGCCGAGCCGGACCCCGACACGGGGGAGCGCTGGTCCTCCTGGGACGACGCCGTGCACGGCCCGCAACCCCACCCGGAGTGGCTGGTCACCGAACTGGCAGCCAAGGACACCGAGCTGGGGGTGCTCAAGACCGGCAAGGAGGCGGACGTCCACCTGGTCCGCCGGGCGGTGCCCGGCACCGACCGGTCCTGCCTGCTGGCGGCGAAGCGGTACCGGGACCCCCAGCACCGCCTCTTCCACCGCGACGCCGGCTACCTGGAGGGACGCCGGGTCCGCCGGTCCCGGGAGAACCGGGCGATGGCCGGCCGTACCGCCTTCGGCCGGCAGATGATCGCCGGGCAGTGGGCGGCGGCCGAGTTCGCCGCGCTGGCCCGGCTCTGGGAGGTCGGCGCCCGGTACGGCACGATCACCGTCCCCTATCCGGTGCAGGTGCGCGGCACCGAGTTGATGCTGGAGTTCCTCGGCGACCAGGACGAGGGACTGGCCGCGCCCCGGCTGGCCCAGCTGAGGCCGACGGCGGGGGAGCTGCGTGAGCTGTGGGGCCAGCTCGTCGACGCCCTCGTGGTGCTCGCCCGCGCCGGCCTCGCCCACGGCGACCTGTCGCCGTACAACCTGCTGGTGCACGCGGGGCGGCTGGTGCTGATCGACCTGCCGCAGGTCGTCGACGTGGTGGCCAACCCGCAGGGGCCGGAGTTCCTGGCCCGCGACGTGCGGGTGGTCGCCACCTGGTTCGCGGGCCGGGGCCTGCCCGCGACGGACGCCGACCCGGGCGCGCTGACCGCGCTGCTGCTGCGGGAGGCGGGGCTCCGCTGACCGCGACGTTCCGGGCGGCCGGAACGGGCCGCCCGGGACCCGGTCACTGGAGGTAGCGCTCGACCGCCGGCTTGGGGCGCGTCCCCTGGGCGTCCGGGTCGCCGTGGGTCTGCCGGGCGGCCCGCCGCCGACGCAGCAGGTCCCAGCACTGGTCGAGGGACTCCTCCAACTCGCGCAGCCGGGTGCGGGCGTCGTCGTCCGTGCCCGACTCGCCGGCCTGCGCGTCGGCGCGCAGCCGGTGCTCCTCGTCGACCAGCTCGGAGATCCGGTTCAGGATGGTCTTGTCGTCCATGCCCTGAGCCTGGCACAGGCCGCGCGGGCGCGCCCGGGTTCCACCGGCGTGTGCCCCCGCCGCGCCCGCCGCTGCGGTAGGTTGCCCAGCCATGGTCCCCAGCCTCCGGGCCGCCGGCCCCTGCGACCTGGCGCCGGTCGCCGACCTGCTCCGCGCCGCCCGGCCCCACCTGGTGGTCACGCCGGAACTGCTCGCCTGGCAGGCGACCGGCAAGCCGGCCGAGCGCTTCGGGATGCTCGTCGCCGAGGCGGGCGACGGGATCGCCGGCGTCGCCCGGACGGGGCTGCTGCACGAGAGCGCGGAGCCGGGGCTCGGCTTCGTCAACCTGGTCGTGCGCCCCGACCGGCGGGGGCGGGGCGTCGGGTCGGCGCTGCTCGCCGCCGCCGAGGAGCGGCTCGCCGGGCTCGGGGTGCGCCGGGCGTACGCGCGGGTCGACGACGAGCCGGCGGCCCTCGCCTTCGCCGAGCGGCGCGGGTACCGGTCCGGTCGGCGCAGCGTGATCCTGGGCCTGGATCTGGCGAGGGCGGTCCTGCCGGCCGCGCCCGCCCCGCCGGCCGGGGTGCGGCTGGGCACGGCGGCGGAGCTGGCCGACCCGCGTCCGCTGTACGAGGCGGACCTGGCCGCCGCCGCGGACGAGCCGGGCGACGTCGGGGTGGACGAGATCAGCTTCTCCGACTGGCGGACCGCGTACTGGCACCGGCCGGACCTGGACCGGGCGCTCAGCACCGTGGCGACGGCCGACGGTGTGGTGGTGGCGTTCAGCCTCGCGCTGACCGACGGCCGGGACCGCTACCTGTCGGGAATGACGGGCACCCGGAGCGGGTGGCGGGGCCGGGGCCTCGCCCGGCTGGTGAAGCACGCGTCGCTGCGGGCCGCCGGGTCGGCGGGCTTCCGGTGGGCGTCCACGATCAACGACGCCGGCAACGACGCCATGCGGACGGTCAACGCGTGGTTCGGGTACCGGCCGGTGGCCGCCGAGTGGCGCTACCTGCGGGAGTTGCCTCGTCGCTGACCGTCCACTGTTGACAGTGGGACATTTCGCAGCACAAACACTGGAACTGTTGTCCACGTTGGTGAGATGCTTCCGCACTCAGGCGGTGGAAGTTCCACGTGGGACCCGCTCGTGGGCGACTGCCGAGACGACGAGGAGACCTGGTACGCATGTCCAGCTTGCCCGACGGCCACGGCGTCCCCCTCCCCGCGAACCCGCGCACGATCCCGCTGCGACAGGCGCTGCCCGCCCTGCTCCGGGATCCGCTCGGCGCGCTGGTCGGCTTCGCGGAGGGATCCGGTGGGGAGGTCGTCCGGCTCAACCTCGGGTCGTTCCGCCCGTACCTGGTCAGTCACCCCGAACACCTGCAGTACGTGCTGCGCGACCGCGCGGACAACTACATCCGGGACGGCCGGGGCCTGCTGTGGCGCCCGGTCCGCCGGGTCGTCGGGGAGGCCATCCTGGTCGCCGAGGGGGAGGTGTGGGAGTCCAGCCGTGGCGCCCTGCTACCCCTGTTCACGGCGAAGCGGGTCGAGACCATGGTGGACCGGATGGCCGAGGTGATCAGCGAGGCGGTCGACGAGTGGGACGAGCCGGCCCGGCAGGGGCGGCCGATCGACACGGCGGCCGAGCTGACCCGGATCGTCCTGCGTACCACCATGCGGGTGCTCTTCGCCGACCGGATCTCCGTGCCGGAGGCCGAGCGGATCAGCGCCGCGCTCGACACCGTCACCACCTCGATGATCGCCCGCCTGCTGGTGCCCTTCGTGCCCTACTCGGTGCCCATGCCCGGCGACCGCGCGTTCCGGGCGGCCGTGCGGACCATCGACGAGGTGGTGCTGCCGATCATCCGAGAGGCGCGGGCCCGGCCGAGCGACGACGACGACATCATCTCCACCCTCTGCCGGCCCCGTGCCGACGGCAGCGTGCCGGACGAGTACCAGATCCGCGGCGATGTCGTGGCCATGTTCTCCACCGCCACCGAGACCACCATCGCGCTGCTGTCCTGGCTCTGGCCGGTGCTGGAGACCCAACCCGAGGTCGCCGCGCGGCTCTACGCCGAAGTGGACCGGGTGGTGGGCGGCGGCCGGGTCCGGCGGGAGCACCTCGCCGAACTGCGGTACGGGCGCATGGTGCTGGACGAGATGCTGCGGCTGTATCCCGCCGGTTGGATGGTGCCCCGCACGGCGGTCGCCGACGACGTGCTCGGCGGGGTACGGATCAAGGCGGGCGCGACGGTGCTGGTCAGCCCGTACGTGACCCAGCGGATGCCGATGTTCTGGGACGACCCGGAGCGGTTCGACCCCGAGCGCTTCGCGCCGGAGCGGCCCCGTCGCCGGTACCGCTACTCCTACTACCCCTTCGGCGGGGGCCCGCACCAGTGCCTCGGGCAGTACCTGTTCCTCCTGGAGGCGCAGCTCATCGTGAGCACGGTGCTGAGTCGCTTCCGGTTCCGGCCGACCGCGCCGGCCGACCTGACCCCACGGATGGGCGCCTCGCTCTCGCCCCGGCAACGGCTGCGGGTGACCCTGTCGCCGGTGCAGCGGCCGGTCGCCCCGTGAACGCGACGGACGCGCGGTCGAGGGCCGGCCAGGCCGACGTGGCCGAACAGGGCAGGATCTGCGCCCTGGCCACGCGGGGCGTACGCGACCTGCAGGAGGTCACCGCCGCGCACCCCGGACTCTTCTCCGCCGACACGTTCGACTCCGCGATGCTCAGTTCCGTCGCCACCGCCATCGCCTTCACCGCTCCCTGGCACAGCGCCGACGAGCTGCGGATCACCACCCGTACGCTGCTCTGGGTCTTCGCCGCCGACTGGCAGGTCGACTACCTCGCGACGTCCGCCGACGACGTGCGCACGCTGGTGGCGGAGTGCCTCGCGGTCGCCGACGGCGCCGATCCACCGGCGGGGCGACACCTGGCCCGGCTGCTGGCCGACCTCCGCGACGACCTGGCGACCGTGCCGGCGTTCGACCGGCTCCGGCCGGTGTGGCGCGACGAGCTGGAGCGGATGTTTGCCGCGGTGGCCCGGGAGTGGGACTGGAAGAACGCCCCGGGCGGATCCCTTCCCACCCTCGACCGGTACCTCGACAACGCCGACAACCTGGCCTGTTCCTTCGTCAACGTCACGCACTGGACCGCCACCGGCGACGGCAACTGCCTGCGGCACCTGGACGAGCTGCTGACGGTGGGCCGCGAGGTGCAGCGGGTGCTGCGCCTGGTCAACGATCTGGCCACCCACGGGCGGGACGTCCAGTGGGGCGACCTCAACGCGCTCATGCTGGTTCCCGACCCGGTCCTCGTGCGCGACCGGTTGGCCCAGCTCACGCGGCGCTGCCACGGGCTGCTCGACCTGCTGGCCGAGCGCGAGCCCCGGCAGGCCGACTACATGCGCCGGCAGCTCTCCTTCACCGCCGGCTTCTACCAGGTCTCGGACTTCTGGGGGACGCCATGAGCCACGGCGGATCCCGGGCGGGCACGGCAGCCGCGCCGCGCGCCGGCCGTGGCCCGGACGACTGCGGGAGCCTGGCGGGGGAACTCGTCGACGCGATGGCGCGGAGACCGTGGGGCGAGGTCGCCCCCTCCGTCTACGAGACCGGCCGGCTGGTCGCCGTCGCGCCCCTGCTCGCCGGGCACGCCGACCGGGTCGCGTTCCTCGTCCGGCACCAGCGCGCCGACGGCGCGTGGGGACCCCCGGAGGGCTACGCGCTGGTGCCGACGTTGAGCGCCACGGACGCCCTGCTGGCGGCGCTGGCCGACGAGGACCTGCCGACGGCCGCCCGCCAGGCCTCGGCCGCCGCGGCCGGGCGCGGACTGCGGGCCCTCTCCACCCTGCTCGCGGCGGGCTCCGCCGTGCCGGACACGCCCGCCGCCGACCTCATCGTGCCGGCCCTGGTGGAATCGATCAACGCGCGGACGTCCGGGCCGGACGCCGCGCTGCCGGTCACGCACCCGCTGAGCCTGCCCGCCGGGACGGACCGCCGACGGTTGACCGCGGTCCGGGCGGCACACGCCGCGGGCACCGAACTGCACCCGAAGCTGGCGCACTTCGGCGAGCTGCTCCACGGGCCGGCCCAGCGGTGGCCCCGGCCGCGCGCCGCCGAGCCGACCACTGTCGGGGCCTCCCCGGCGGCCACCGCCGCGTGGCTGGCCACCGCCGGTCCGCACACCGACGCGCGAGCGGCCCGCGCCTTCCTGGACCGGCTGGTCAGCGAGGGCGGCGGGCCGGTGCCCTGCCCCACGCCAATCACCGTCTTCGAACGTGCCTGGGTCCTGAGTTGGCTGTCCCGGGCCGGCATCGAGGTACGACCACCGCAGGCGGTCCTCGCGGGCCTGGCCGACGCGGTCGGCCCCGCCGGCGCCGCCACCGGAGCGGGCCTGCTTCCCGACGCGGACACCACCGCCGTGACCCTGTACGCGCTCGGGCGCCTGGGCCGCCCGCTCGACCCGGCGAGTCTGTGGGGGTACGAGACGGCGGAGGGGTTCTGCACCTGGCCGGGGGAGGACGGCTTCTCGGTCACCACGAACGCGCACGTGCTCGACGCCCTGGCGCAGCACGCCGCGCGTGATCCGGGCGCCGGCTCCCGGCACCACACCGCCGTCGGCCGGCTGGCCCGGGTGCTCCGGGAGCGGCAGGAGACCGACGGCAGCTGGCGCGACCGGTGGCACGCCTCGCCGTACTACGCCACCGCCTGCTGCGTGCTCGCGTTGGCTGAATCCGGCCCGGACGACGACAGCGTGGGCACAATCGGTCGGGCGGTGCGCTGGGTGCTGGCCAACCAACGCGACGACGGGTCGTGGGGCCGGTGGGCGGGCACCGCGGAGGAGACCGCCTACGCCCTGCAGATCCTGCTGGCCGTCCCGTCGGACGAACCGGCGGTGGCTGTGGCCGCCCTGCGGGGAAGCGCCCACCTGCGAGCGGGCGTCGGCCGGGGCGGGCAGCCGCCACTGTGGTACGGCAAGGAGCTCTATTGCCCCACCACGATCGTCCGCTCGGCGGTGCTCGCCGCCTCCCACCTCGCACACCGCCGACTCGCACATTTCCGCGGTGCTGCACATGTCGTGACGGGACGGCAGAAATCAGCAACTTGAGGGTGCCATGTGGACACTGCTAGCGTACCCACTGCCTTTGTCCCGCACGGCCCTCCGGCGGGACATCCGCACTTTTACGATCTGCCGTTGATGACCTGAGTCAACGCCGGCCTGGGACGGTTCAATGCGTTCTCGCGGTACGAGTATCCGCACGAAGGTTGTCGCTCTCCTGCTCTCCCTCGTAGCGCTCTGGACGTTCGCGGCCTGGGTGACCCTGCGGGACGGCTTCAATCTGCTCGGCGTCCAGATGCTCAACGCCAAGATCTACGTTCCCAGCGAGCCGCTGCTCCAGGAACTCCAGCTGGAACGCCGCCTGACCCAGGCGTACCTCAGTGACCCGGGGCCGGAGCAGCGGGCGGCGCTCGAGGCCGAACAGCGCACGACGGCGGAGCTGACGACCTCCTTCACCACGTCGGTGCGGCACTGGCAGGTCGACCTCGCCGGCGGTGACGCGTTGAGCCGGCAGCTCGACGAATCGGTGGCGCAGTTGGAGGCGCTGGGGGCGGTACGCAGCGCGGTACTCGATCGCGGTATCGACCGGATTTCCGCGGCGGACGCCTACACCCGTGCCATTGGCTCCATTTTCCAGATCTACGACGTCACCGGCAGTCTCGACGACAAGGAGCTGGCGGCGGACGCCGCGGCCCTCATCCAGCTCAACCGGATGAAGGAGCTGATCTCACAACAGGACGCGCTGCTCAGCGGCCTGTTCGGCAGTGGCCGCATGAGTGGGCCGGAGTACGCCCGGTACACCGCGCTCGTCGGCGCCGAGCGTTTCCTCGGCGAGGAGACCAGATCGAAGCTCTCCGCCGCCGACCAGCGGCGCTATCAGCAACTCGTCGAGAGCGAGCCGTTCAAGCGCCTGCGCTCGGTGCAGGACGGCATCATCCGCGGCGGCCAGCCGACGCCGCAGCTGCCGGTGAGCCGGGCCGACTGGCGTGACACGGTCGACCAGGCGTTGGCCGTCGTCAACAGCACGGTGGTGGCGGGCGGCGACGACATCGTGGGCCGGGCGTCCACCGTGGCCGCGATGGTCATGGTGCGCCTCGTACTGGCCACCGGTCTGGGCCTGCTGGCGGTCATCGCCTCGATCGTCGTCTCCGTCACGACGACCCGTGCGCTGCTGCGGCAGTTGGAGCGGCTGCGCGAGGCCGCCTTCCGGCTCGCCAACGAGCGGCTGCCCGGCGTGGTCGAGCGGCTCGGCCACGGCGAGGAGGTCGACGTCGCCAAGGAGGCGCCTCCGCTGGAGTTCGGTGACGACGAGATCGGCCAGGTGGGCAAGGCGTTCAACGCCGTGCAGGAGACCGCCATCCGCACCGCCGTCGAGCAGGCCGAGCTGCGCCGCAACGTGCGCGACGTCTTCCTCAGCCTGGCCCGGCGCACCCAGGCGCTGGTGCACCGCCAGCTCACCCTCCTCGACGCGATGGAGCGTCGCGAGCACGACGCCGAGGAGTTGGAGGACCTGTTCCGGGTCGACCACCTGGCCACCCGGATGCGGCGCAACGCCGAGAACCTCATCCTGCTCTCCGGCTCCACCCCGGGCCGCGCCTGGCGGCGCAACGTGCCGATGGTCGACGTCGTCCGCGGCGCGGTCGCCGAGGTCGAGGACTACACCCGGGTCAACGTGCTGCCCCTCGGCGCGGTCTCGCTCACCGGCCGCGCGGTCGGCGACGTCATCCACCTGCTCGCCGAGCTGATCGAGAACGGGCTGTCGTTCTCCCCGCCGCACACCTCGGTCGAGGTGCGCGGACAGATGGTGGCCAACGGCTTCGCCATCGAGGTCGAGGACCGTGGCCTGGGCATGAGCGAGGAGGACCTGGCCGCCGCGAACCACCGGATCGTCGACCAGTCCGAACTCAACCTGGCCAACGCCTCCCGCCTGGGCCTCTACGTCGTCAGCCGGCTGACCGAGCGGCACGGCGTGCGGGTGCAGCTCAAGGAGTCCGCGTACGGCGGCACCACGGCTGTCGTGCTGATCCCGGCCGACCTGGTCACCGCCGACGACGAGGACCCGAGCACCTCCGGCGGGTTCCCGGCCGGCCTGCCCGCCGCCGGCCCGGTGGCCGGCGTCCCCGGTCAGGCGCCGCCCGCCGCCGAGCCGCCGCTCGCCACGGCGCCGGTGGCGCTGGCCGAGCCGCCGCTCGCGTCCCACGCGCCCTCGGCTCCCGACGCCGACGGGGGCGCCCTGCCCACCCGTTCGCGCGGCCGGAGCCTGCCGACGACCGCCCCGGCCCGCGACGCGCCGCTGCCCGTCCGGCAGCGCGGCGGATCCGAGCAGTACGCCCTGGACGGCCCTACCTTCCCGACCGGCCTGCCGATGGCCACCGCCCGGCCCGTGTCGACGGAAGCGCCCGCCGAGGCGCCCGAGGCGGACACCGCGCCCGCGACCGCCGCCGGCCCGACGCCGACGGCCCGCCAGGTGACGGCGCGCACCGACTCGGGCCTGCCGGTCCGGGTCCGGCAGGCCAGCATCGTGCCGGAGCTGCGCGACGACCCGGCGACCGGAGGCGGCGACGAGGACGACGACACGGTGCGCCCGCCGGAGCAGGTACGCCGGATGATGAGCTCCTACCAGACCGGCACCCGGCGCGGCCGTACGGACGCCGCCCGACTGCTCGGCGGAGCGGGCGACAGCCGAACCGAGGCCGGCGAGGAAACCGACGCCGGCGACGACCTGCAAGCGACCTGACCGGTGCCGCCACGGCGCGGGGGATCCCCGCGTCGTGGCGCTCAGCCGAGACGAGCACGGCGAACAACTGCCGGGGGAGAAGAGGACGACGAGTGGCGCAGAAGACGGCTTCGAGTGCCGACCTGACGTGGTTGCTGGATGATCTGGTCGGCCGGGTGAAGCAGGCCGACCACGCGGTCGCGCTCTCGACGGACGGCCTGTTGATGGCCGCCTCGCGAGGGCTCAGCCGGGACGACGCCGAGCACCTGGCGGCCATGGCGGCCGGCATCCAGAGCCTGGCCCGGGGCGCGGGCAAGCGCTTCGGCGGCGGGCAGGTGCAGCAGACGATCATCGAGATGCAGTCGTCGTTCCTGTTCGTCACAGCGGCCGGGCGCAACGCCTGCCTCGCCGTTCTGGCCAGTGAGGACGCCGACGTCGGGCTGATCGCGTACGAGATGGCGATGCTGGTCACCCGCGTCGGCAAGTACGTGGCGTCGCCGTCCCGGACCGGCGAGCAGCAGACCGGCGAGAAGTAGCCGCGATGACGGTGCAGGGGGAGTCCTCGGAGCACCAGTGGGTCGACGACCATGCCGGGCCGGTCGTGCGCCCGTACGCGATGACGCGTGGCCGGGCCCGGCCGGTCACCGGCACGTTCGACCTGATCTCCCTGGTGACGGCGACCCGCGCGGACGTGACCCCGGAGGTCGGGCTGGGCCCGGAGCACCTGGCGATCGTCGGGCTCTGTCAGCGGATCCAGTCCGTCGCCGAGATCGCCGCCCACCTGGACCTGCCGGTGGGCACCATCCGGGTCCTGCTCGGTGACCTGGCGGCCCGCAGCCTGGTGCAGGTACGCGAGCCGCACACCACGGCCGGCCTTCCCGACAACAGCGTTTTCGAGGCGGTAATCAATGGACTACGGGCACTCTGAGCGGCCGGCGGGAGCGACGCCACTGCCCACCGCGATCAAGATCCTCGTCGCGGGTGGCTTCGGCGTCGGCAAGACCACCATGGTCGGTGCGGTCAGCGAGACGCGCCCGTTGCGTACGGAGGAGGTGTTGACCGAGTCCGGCGTCGGCATCGACGACCTCTCCGGGGTGGAGAGCAAGACGACCACCACGGTGGCGATGGACTTCGGCCGCATCACCATCAGCGACGACCTGGTGCTCTACCTCTTCGGCACCCCGGGCCAGGACCGGTTCTGGTTCGTCTGGGACGAACTGGCGCTCGGCGCGCTCGGCGCGGTGGTGCTGGCCGACACCCGGCGGCTGGCCGACTGCTTCCCCTCGATCGACTACTTCGAGGGCCGGGGCACCCCGTTCGTCGTGGCGGTCAACTGCTTCGAGGGGGCCCGGCAGTACCGTCTCGACGAGGTGCAGGCGGCGCTCAACCTCGACCCGGGGGTGCCGGTGCTGCTCTGCGACGCCCGGCAGCGGGAGTCCAGCAAGGAGGTGCTCATCACCCTGATGGAGCACGCCATGAAGACCCGCGAGGCCCGCCGCCGCGCCGCCGTGACCGAGTAACCGCGACACCACCACCGCACCGCGCCGCCCGCCGCGAGACCTTGGTACGGAACAGCCCCTCCTCGGGCCTTTCCGTACCAAGGTCTCGCGGCGTGAACCCCGCGCCTGTCGCCGTCGTCCCGCAGGAGCGGGGCGGGGTCACCGGGCGTGATTGATTGACTTCGATCAATTGGGCTGCCTAGCATGGGCCTTGGAAAGCGCTTTCCGCCGTCCATCACCTGGCTGATCGCCGGAGCCGGTCCGCAACCCCGACGCGGGACCCGTCCCCTCGCGTCCGGTCGCGCGAGCGTGCCCCGAAACGGTCGCGCGACCGCGCCCCGGCACCGGAGAACGGCGCCGGCTCGTCGTGCGCCGGCTCCGGCGATCCGCCGTACGAGAAAGGCGGAACCCCATGCTCGCGACCCGCAACCCCGACGGGCCGCCACGGCCCCGTCGGCGCCGACGGCTGCTCGCCGCCGCCGGACTGGCCGCCGCGCTACTGGCACCGGCGTCGCCGGCCGGCGCGGCGCTCCCGCCCGCCGCGCCGGCCCCACCCGCCCCGCAGGCGGCGTCCGGCACCGCCGCGCAGACGACGCCCGGCACTGCCTCGCAGGCGGCTCCCGGCAGCGCCCGGCAGGCGGCTCCCGGCAGCGCCCGGCAGGCGGCTCCCGGCACCGCCCCGCAGGCGGCGGCCGGCACCGCTTCGCTCGCGGCGGCGGACGGCTTCGCCAGCGTCGACGCCCTCGGCCAGAACGGGACCACCGGCGGTGCCGGCGGGCCGGTCGTCACGGTCACCACCACCGCGCAGTTCCTCGACCACATCGCCCGCCCGGGGCCGTACGTCATCCAGGTCGCCGGCACCATCACGCTGCCCACCGGCGCCAACGACGGGATGTGGAACGTCGCCTCCGACAAGACGATCGTCGGGCTCGGCGACGACGCGACGCTCTCCGGCGGCGGGCTCAACATCGGCGTGCCGGTCGACGACGACGTGACCTCGCCCCCGGCGAACGCGGTGCACAACATCATCATCCGGAACCTGCACCTCACCGGCGCGACGGACGACCTGATCAACGTGCAGATGTTCTCGCACCACATCTGGATCGACCACAACGAGTTCTCCAACGGCGACGACGGCGCGGTCGACATCAAGCGCGGCTCGGACTTCGTCACGGTCTCCTGGAACCACTTCCACGACCACGACAAGACGCTGCTGCTCGGCCACGACGAGGACGCCGGCCCGCAGGACATGGGCCGGCTGCGGGTCACCTACCACCACAACTTCTTCGACCGCTCCGACCAGCGCAACCCGCGGGTGCGCTTCTCCGCGCTCGCGCACGTCTACAACAACCACTACCACGACAACAGCTACGGGGTGGCCTCCACGTACGACGCCGCCGTGCTGATGGAGAACAACTACTTCTACAGCGTCAACAACCCGGGCCGGGTCGACTTCAGCGGCGACCTCGGCCGCATCGTCGAGCGGGGCAACATCCTGGTCGCCTGCAACCACCCGATCGAGACCCGCGGCACGGTGCCGGACCCGCGCGGGTACTACCCGTACACCCTCGACCCGGCCGCGAGCGTGCCGACCATCGTCCCGGCGGGTGCCGGGCCCGGCAAGGTCGCGGCCGTCGCCACCGCCCCGGCGCGGGCCCTGGCCGCCCCGGCACCGGCCGCCGCGGGCCCGGACGGCTTCGCCGCCGTCGCGGCCCTCGGGCAGAACGGCACCACCGGCGGCGCCGGCGGGCCGACCGTGACCGCCACCAACGCGGCGGACTTCCTGGAGCACATCGACACGGTGGGCCCGCTGGTCATCCAGGTCACCGGGCGGATCGCGATCACCAGCAAGCAGGGGGTACGCCCGAACAAGACCATCGTCGGGGTCGGCAACGCCGAGATCACCGGCGGCGGGCTGGACTTCTACCGGTCGTACAACGTGATCGTCCGCAACATCAACTTCACGAACGCGGAGGACGACGCGATCAACGTCGGCCAGAACTCGCACCACATCTGGATCGACCACAACCGCTTCTCCGGCGCGGTGGACGGGTCGGTCGACATCGTCCGGGGCGCCGACTACGTGACGGTGTCGTGGAACCACTTCGACCACGCGGACAAGTCCATGCTGATCGGTCACTCCGACGGCTCGGCCTCCACCGACGTCGGCCGCCTGAAGGTCAGCATCCACCACAACTTCTTCGACCACAGCCGCCAGCGGCACCCCCGGGTCCGCTTCGGCGAGCCGGTGCACGTCTACAACAACTACTTCCTCGGCAACGCCCTCTACGGCGTGGCGTCGACGGAGAACGCGGGCGTGCTGGTGGAGGGGAACTACTTCCGCGACGTGCCGCACCCGATGTGGTCGGCGAGCGGCTACGCCGACAGCGGCCCCGGCCGGGCGGTGCAGCGCCACAACGTGTACGTCGACTCCGGCACGCCGGAGACGAACGGCACCGTGGTCGAGCCGCGCACGTACTACCCGTACACCCTCGACGCGGCGGCGGACGTGCCCGCCCTGGTCGTCGCGGGCGCCGGCACCGGCCGCATCTGACCGGACGCGCGAAGGGCCCCCTGCCGCGATGGCAGGGGGCCCTCCGTCCGTGCCGTCAGCTGGCGATCATGCGACGCAGGACGTACTGCAGGATGCCGCCGTGCCGGTAGTAGTCCGCCTCGCCCGGGGTGTCGATCCGGACCACCGCGTCGAACTCGACGCCGGTGTCGGTGCTGACCCTGACCGTGCGCGGGGTCTCGCCGTCGTTCAGCGCGGTGACCCCGGCGATGGAGAACGTCTCCGTGCCGGTGAGGCCGAGCGACTCGGCGGTCTCGCCGGCCGGGAACTGGAGCGGGAGCACGCCCATGCCGATCAGGTTCGAGCGGTGGATCCGCTCGTACGACTCGGCGATGACCGCCCGGACGCCGAGCAGCATGGTGCCCTTGGCCGCCCAGTCCCGGGACGAGCCGGAGCCGTACTCCTTGCCGGCCAGCACGACCAGCGGGATGCCCGCCTCCTGGTAGGCCACCGAGGCGTCGTAGATCGAGCTCTGCTCGCCGGTCAGGTGGTTGACCGTGAAGCCGCCCTCGACGCCGGGGACCAGCTGGTTCCGCAGCCGGATGTTGGCGAAGGTGCCCCGGATCATCACCTCGTGGTTGCCCCGGCGGGAGCCGTACGAGTTGAACTCGTGCCGCGGCACGTCGTGCTCGGCGAGGTACTTCCCGGCGGGGGAGTCGGCCTTGATGGAGCCGGCCGGCGAGATGTGGTCGGTGGTCACCGAGTCACCCAGCTTGGCCAGCACCCGGGCGCCGGTGATGTCGACGACCGCCTTCGGCTCCCGCTCCATGCCCTCGAAGTACGGGGGCTTGCGGACGTAGGTGGACTCGCCCGCCCAGGCGAACGTGTCGCCGGTCGGGGTGGGCAGCGACTGCCAGCGCTCGTCACCGGCGAAGACGTCCTCGTACGCGGCGCTGAAGCCGGTGGCGCCGATCGCCGAGGCGATGACGTCCTGGATCTCGGCGCTGTTGGGCCAGATGTCCCGCAGGAACACCGGGTTGCCCTCGCTGTCCTCGCCGATCGGCTCGTTGGCCAGGTCGATGTCCATCGTGCCGGCCAGCGCGTACGCGACCACCAGCGGCGGGGAGGCCAGGTAGTTCATCTTGACGTCCGGGTTGATCCGGCCCTCGAAGTTCCGGTTGCCGGAGAGCACGGAGACGACCGCGAGGTCCGCCTCGTTCACCGCGGCGGAGACCTCCTCCGGCAGCGGGCCGGAGTTGCCGATGCAGGTGGTGCAGCCGTAGCCGACCAGGTGGAAGCCGAGCTTCTCCAGGTAGGGCGTGAGGCCGGCCCGCTCGTAGTAGTCCATGACGACCTTGGAACCCGGGGCCAGGGTGGTCTTCACCCACGGCTTGCGGGTCAGGCCCTTGTCGACCGCGTTGCGGGCCAGCAGGGCCGCGCCGATCATCACCTGCGGGTTGGAGGTGTTGGTGCAGGAGGTGATCGCCGCGATCACCACGGCGCCGTGGTCCAGCTCGTACTCGACGCCGTCGGCGCTGGTGACCCGGATCGGGTTGCTGGCCCGCCCGCCGGAGCCGACCGCCGCCGTCTCCAGGTCGCGCGGCGCGTCGGCCGGGTCGCTGACCCCGTTGGCCGGGGAGTCGCTGGCCGGGAAGGACTCGGCGCTCGCCTCGTCGGCGTGGCCCTGCACGCCGAACGGCTTCTCCAGCTGCGGCACGCCCGACTTGCGGCCACGGTCGCCGCCGGTCTCGTCGGCGGCCACGTAGTCGGTCAGCGCCGAACGGAACAGCGTCTTGGCGTTGCCCAGCGGGACCCGGTCCTGCGGGCGCTTCGGGCCGGCCAGGGACGGCTCGATCGTGCCCAGGTCCAGCTCCAGGCGCTCCGAGTACTCCGGCTCGGCGTCCGGGTCGTGCCAGAGGCCCTGCTCCTTGGCGTACGCCTCGACGAGCGCGACCTGCGCGGCGTCGCGGCCGGTCAGCTCCAGGTAGCGGACGGTCTCGGCGTCGATCGGGAAGATCGCCACGGTGGAGCCGTATTCCGGGGACATGTTGCCGATGGTGGCCCGGTTGGCCAGCGGCACGGCGCCCACGCCCGGGCCGTAGAACTCGACGAACTTGCCGACCACGCCGTGCTTGCGCAGCATCTCGGTGATGGTGAGCACCAGGTCGGTGGCGGTGGTGCCGGCCGGCATCTCGCCGGAGAGCTTGAAGCCCACCACGCGCGGGATCAGCATGCTGACCGGCTGGCCGAGCATCGCGGCCTCCGCCTCGATGCCGCCGACGCCCCAGCCGAGCACGCCCAGGCCGTTGACCATCGTGGTGTGCGAGTCGGTGCCGACCACCGTGTCCGGGTACGCCTGGCCGTTGCGCTCCATGATCGTGCGGGCCAGGTACTCGATGTTGACCTGGTGCACGATGCCCGTGCCCGGCGGGACGACCTTGAACTCGTTGAACGCGGTCTGGCCCCAGCGCAGGAACTGGTAGCGCTCCTTGTTGCGTTCGTACTCCAGCTCGACGTTGCGCTCGAAGGCGTCCTCGCGGCCGAACAGGTCGGCGATGACGGAGTGGTCGATGACCAGCTCGGCCGGGGCGAGCGGGTTCACCTTGCTGGCGTCGCCGCCCAGGTCCCGGACGGCCTCGCGCATGGTGGCCAGGTCGACCACGCAGGGCACGCCGGTGAAGTCCTGCATGAGCACCCGCGCCGGGGTGAACTGGATCTCGACGCTCGGGTCGGCGTCGGATTCCCAGGCCCCGAGCTGCCGGATGTGGTCGGCGGTGATGTTCGCGCCGTCCTCGGTCCGGAGCAGGTTCTCCAGGAGGATCTTCAGGCTGTAGGGGAGCCGTTCGTGGCCCTCCACCTTGCTGATCTTGAAAATCTCGTAGCTCGCGTCTCCGACGCGTAGCTGGGTCTTCGCACCGAAGGTGTCGAGGCTCGCCACGTCGTACTCCTTCACACCAGCGACCGTGAGTAGTCCTGAGCAGTCTGTCGCACCGGTCGGGGTGCCGCCGTGGTTAGGGGACACTTACCGCCGATCTCGTCGTCAACAAAACCGTACGTTCGTCTTGCTAACTTCGCAACCTCGTGCCATCGTTCGGGACGAGGAGGTGCCATCATGATCCATCACGTCCAGCTCGCCTGCCCACGCGGCTCCGAGGCGGCGTCGCGGGCCTTCTACGTCGGCGTGCTCGGGATGACCGAGAAGCCCAAGCCGCCGGCGCTCGTGGCCCGGGGCGGCTGCTGGTTCACCGGTCACGGCGCGGAGCTGCACCTGGGCGTGGAGGACGACTTCAGCCCCGCCCGCAAGGCACATCCGGGCCTGCTCCGGCCGGACCTGGACGCGCTCGCCGCCCGGTTGGCCGCCGCCGGGTACCCGGTCACCTGGGGCAACGACGAGCTGCCGGGGATGCGCCGCTTCCACTCCCAGGACGCGCACGGCAACCGGCTGGAGTTCCTCGCCCCGTCCCGCGGCGGGAGTCAGTCGGCGAGGTTGTCGACGCTCATCCGGTAGGAGGCCTGGGTGGGGTCGGCGGAGTCGGCGATGGTGACGGTGTT
>NZ_JBPQTK010000014.1:0-76220 GCF_051386315.1 Micromonospora sp. URMC 107 | reverse complement strand
GGGGTGGGGGTGGGGGTGGGGTGGGGGCGGGCCAGGTGCTTGGGGCGGCGCAGCCCGGCCTGCCGGAGCAGCCGCACCAGCTCCCGGCTCGGCACCACCCGGGCGCCCAGCCAGACCGCCATGGCGAACCGCTCGGCGGGAATGTCGTAGTGGTCCCGGTCGAACCCCCGGCGGGGCACCCCCAGCGCCTCGGCGAAGGCGTGCAGCTCGGCCGGGGAGACGTCACTGATCAGGTGGGACCAGAGCCGCCCCCGCCACGGCCAGGCGGGCCGGTCCAGGTAGAGCATGTCGGCCAAACTACCCCGCCCGAGGGCCGGTTGGTGATCGCGCGGGACCGACCGTAGCCTCGGCGACATGGCCGGATCCCCCCTCCTCGACGACCTGCGGGCGGCGCTCGGCGACGACGCCGTGCTGACCGACCCGGACCTGCTGCGGATGCACGAGCGGGACGAGGCCGACCTCTGTGCCGCGGGCACGCCCCTGGTCGTGGTCCGTCCCCGCACCACCGGACAGGTGGCCGCCGCGCTGCGGGCCGCCGCGCGGCACGGCGTACCGGTGGTGCCGCAGGGGGCGCGTACGGGGCTGGCCGGCGCGGCCAACGCCGTCGACGGCGCGATGGTGCTGAGCACCGTCGCGATGGACGCCGTCCTGGAGATCGACCCGGTGAGCCGGATCGCCGTGGTGCAGCCCGGCGTGGTCAACGCGACGCTCGCCGCCGCCGTGGCCGAGCAGGGGCTCTGGTACCCGCCCGACCCGGGCTCGTGGGAGTCGTCCACGATCGGCGGGAACGTCGCCACCAACGCCGGCGGCATGTGCTGCGTCAAGTACGGGGTCACCACCGAGTACGTGCTGGGCCTGGAGGTGGTGCTCGCCTCCGGCGAGGTGCTGCGCACCGGCCGGCGCACCGCCAAGGGCGTGGCCGGGTACGACCTCACCCGGCTCTTCGTCGGCTCCGAGGGCACCCTCGGCGTGATCACCGAGGTGACCGTGGCGCTCCGGCCCGCCCCGGCGCAGTCACTGACCATGGTGGCGGTCTTCCCGTCCACCGCCGCCGCCGGCGCGGCCGTCGCCGACATCGCCGCCCGGGGGCTCTCCCCCAGCCTGCTGGAGCTGCTCGACCGGACGCACCTGCGGGCGATCGAGGCGTACCGGCCGATGGGGCTCCGGACGGACGCGCAGGCGCTGCTGCTGGCCTCCGCCGACACCGGCTCCCGCGCGGCCGACGACCTGGCCGGCCTGGCCGCGGTCTGCGAGGCGGCCGGTGCCGACGAGGTCTACGCGGCCACCGACGCCGTGGAGGCGGCGGCCCTGTTGCAGGCCCGCCGGCTCGCGCACCCGGCGATGGAGAAGTTCGCGGCGGAGACCTACCCGGGCGGCAACGGCGGCCTGGTCATCGACGACGTGGCGGTGCCCCGCGGCGCGTTGGCGGCGCTGCTCGACGGGGTGGCCCGGATCGCCCTGGAGTGCGACGTACCGATCGGCGTGGTCGGCCACGCCGGGGACGGCAACATGCACCCGAACATCGTGGTGGACCGGGCCGACCCGGCTAGCCTCGAACGCGGCCGGCGCGCGTTCGACGAGATCATGCGCCTCGGCCTCGACCTGGGCGGCACGTGCACCGGCGAGCACGGCGTGGGCCTGCTCAAGCGGGACTGGCTGGCCCGCGAGATCGGCCCGGTGGGCGTACGCGTGCACCAGGCGATCAAGGCGGCGCTGGACCCGGCCGGCCTGCTCAACCCGGGCAAGGTCCTCTGACCGCCGCGGTCCGGGCGCGGGCGGCGCGGGTCCGTCAGGCGGTCATCTCGGCCGGGGTGGCCTGGGTGAGCAGCAGCAGGATCTCGTGCGCGATCGGCGGGTGCTCCTCGCCCGGGCAGTCCTGGGACGTGACCAGGCCGGCCGAGGTGATCAGGCTGGACGTCAGCGCGTCGACGCAGACGACCTGGTAGCGCCGGACCTGGTCGGACTCCTTTGCCAGCCCCGGGTCGGCGAGCAGCCCCTGGAGCCGGGTGACGTGTTCCGGGTTGAGCGCGCCGGTCGACGTCACGCCGTCGCCGGCGCAGTCGACGCACTCCCACCTGCCGTCCGGTTCCACGTCGAGCGTGCGCAGCGGGCCGTCCGTGCCGACCCTCTGCAGGAGGCTGACCTCGCCCTTCCCGGCCGTCGCCGCGTCGCCGGGCCCTGGCTGCGACAGCCCGCTGCCGGCCGGCCCCGGCGCGGGGCCGTCGGCGGCGCTTCCGGGCGGCGAGCAGCCGACGAGCGCGGCGGCCAGCAGGGCGGCGGCGGACACCCGGGCCGGACGCGACCAGGAAGCGGGGGGCACGCGCCGGAACCTGACCCACCGTGGGTGAGGGCCGGAACCGCTGACCGGGGTCGGGCGGCGAATGTAGGGGGGTGGCTCGGGCCGGGCCGGTCAGCGGGACGAGGACGGCAGTTCGGCCGGGTCGTCGTCCGCGCCGCGGTCCGCCGCGAAGCCCCGCACGTCGGGCGCGCCGAGCCGGGCGGCGTCGGCCGTGGCGTCGTCGGGCATCAGCTGGGACTGGCGTTCCGCCTCCACCCGGGCCCGGTAGTGCTCCACCTCGCGGGCCCGGGTGGCCTCGTCCCAGCCGAGCACCGCGCCCATCAGTTCGGCCGCGTGGCCCACCGACTCCAGGCCTCGGTGCGCCGTCTCGAAGGAGATCCGGGTCCGCCGGGTGAGCACGTCCTCCAGGTGCAGCGCCCCCTCGGCCCGGGCCGCGTACGTCACCTCGGCGGCCAGGTATTCCGGGGCGCCGGCCAGCGGGGAGGCGAGCAGCGGATCCGCGTCGATCAGCGCGAGCAGGTCGCGGGTGAGGGTGCCGTAGCGCTCCAGCAGGTGCTCGATCACCCCGACCGGCACCCCGTGCCGGCGGGCCAGGTCCGCCCGGTCCCGCCACATCGCCGGGTAGCCGTCGGCACCGAGCAGCGGCAGGTCGGCGGTGCGGGAGGGGCGTACGGCGCCGAGCCGGTGGGCGGCCCGGTCGACCACGTCGGAGGCCATCACCCGGTACGTCGTGTACTTGCCGCCGGCCACCAGCAGCAGACCGAGCATCGGCTCGAAGACGGCGTGCTCGCGGGACAGCTTGGAGGTGGAGTCGGCCTCGCCGGCCAGCAGCGGGCGCAGCCCGGCGTAGACGCCCTCGATGTCGGCCGTCGTGAGCGGCCGGTCGAGCACCGTGTTGACCTGCTCCAGCAGGTATTCGATGTCCCGCGCGGAGGCCGCCGGGTGGGACCGGTCCAGCCGCCAGTCGGTGTCGGTGGTGCCGATGATCCAGTGCCCGCCCCACGGGATGACGAAGAGCACGCTGGTGGCCGTACGCAGGATCAGCCCGGCCTCGCCGGTGATCGCCGAGCGGGGCACCACCAGGTGCACACCCTTGGAGGCCCGGACCCGGATGCCGGGGCGCAGCCCGACGTCGTTCAGCATCCGCGACATGTCGTCGCTCCACACGCCGGTGGCGGCGATGACGGTGCGTGCGCGGACCTCGAACTCGGCGTCCGGGGAGCCGGGGGGCGCCTCCAGGTCGCGGACCCGGACGCCGGTGACCTCGCGGGCCTGCCGGATCAACCCGACCGCCCGGGTGCTGGTCACCACGGACGCGCCGAGGCTCGCCGCCGTGCGGGCCAGGGTCACCACCAGCCGCGCGTCGTCGACCTGACCGTCGTAGTAGCGGATCGCGCCGGCCACGGCGTCGGCCCGCAGGCTGGGGAAGACCCGGCGGGCCCCCTCGCGGGTCAGGTGCCGGTGCAGCGGCATGCCGCGCCCGCCGCCGAAGACCCCGGCGAAGGCGTCGTAGGCCGCCACGCCGGCGCCGTAGTAGGAGCGGCGGAACAGCCGCGCGGGCAGGCCGCGCACGCCCTGCCCGTCGGGCAGCGGGACCAGGATGGGCACCGGCCGGACCAGGTGCGGGGCCAGCCGGGTGGCGAGCAGCCCGCGCTCGGTCAGCGCCTCGTGCACCAGGTGGAACTCCAGCTGCTCCAGGTAGCGCAGGCCCCCGTGGATGAGCTTGCTGGAGCGGCTGGAGGTGCCGGCGGCGTAGTCGCGCGCCTCCACCAGAGCCACCTTCAGCCCGCGCGAGGCGGCGTCCAGGGCGGCCCCCGCTCCGGTCACGCCACCGCCGATGACCAGCACGTCGAAGCGTTCGGCCCGCAGGCGGCGCAGGTCGGCGGCCCGGCGCTCCGGGGAGAGCTGGCCGGCCGTCGTTCGGGACACGTTGGGGTCGCGCACCCGTCCACGGTAACCGTCGCCGCCAGCGGGCGGCACAGCCCGTCCGAGCCGTACTGTCGCAGGATGGAGGTCGGCCCCCCGTTTCCCGCTGGTCAGCCCGTCCCACGCCCGCCGGCCGCGCCCGGCCGGCAGAACCCCTGGGCGGTGGTGGCGGCGGCGGTGACCGGCTGCTGGATGGTCGGGCTCGTCGTGGTCGGCCAGAGCGGCGGGTGGCTGGCCGACCAGATCGTGCTGGCCTCTGGGCTGGACCGCGTGGTGTGGCTCTGGCCGGCGACGGTGCTGTTCACCGTGCTGCTGGTCGGCGCCCCCGCGCTGGCGCTCGCCCTGCTGCCCCGCTCGGCGGCGGTCCGTACCGCCGGCCGGGCCTGGCTGGCGGCGGCGCTCGCGCTCGGCGCGCTGGGGCTGCTCCGGGCGATTGCGCCGGTGCACCACGAGGCGTACCTCGCCGCGCTGGCCGCGACGGCCGCGCTGGCCGCCCTCGTCCTGCGGGCGCTGGCCCGCCGCGCGGCCGTCGCGACGCCCCGCGCGGTCGCGCCGCCCGCCACGCTGCTCGGGGTGGCCGGCGGGCTGGCGCTGCTGCTGCCCTGGGTCTGGCTGGGGGCGCTCGGCGGGCTGCTGGAGACGGTGCTCGCGGGGGTCGCCGCCGGCGCGGTGGGCGTGCTGGCCGGAGCGCTGCTGGACGACGCCTTCTGGTCCCGCTTCACGGTCGGCGGGCCGCCCCGGCCGGCCCGGTTGGTACTGGTCGGCGGGCTGGTCGCCGGGGTCGCGCTGCTGCTGCTCGCCGGCGGGGTCGGGCAGTCCGGGGCCCAACTCCCCCTGCTGCTGACCCTGCCGCCGGCCGGCTTCGCGCTGGCGGCCCTGCACGCGGCGGCCCGGCCCACGGGCGCCGTCCGACCCGCGGTCCGTTGGCTGGTCGGGCTCGGCGTGCTCGGCCCGCTGGCCTTCACCGACCCCGAGGAGATCACCCTCGTCCTGGCCGGAACCCGCGACGTGCCGTTCTGGGTGGCCGCCGCCGCCGGCGCCGGGCTCGCCGTCGCGGCCGTCCTCGCCGTGGCGTACGGCGTGCTGCTGACCCGGGGCCGGCGGCCGAGCCGACGGGTCGCCGGGGCGACCGCCGGCGCCCTGCTGGTCGGCCTCGGCGTGGTGGCCGTCGGCGCGGGCCAGCCCGGCCTGCACGGCGAGCGGCTGTTCGTGGTGCTCCGCGAGCAGGCCGACCTCGGTGGCGTCCCGGCGACGACCGGTCGGGCCGGCCGGGACGCCCGGGTCGGCGAGGTCTACCGGCGGCTGGTCGCGACCGCCGAGCGGACCCAGGGCGACCTGCGGCGGGACCTGCGCCGGCTGCGGCTGGCGCACACCCCCTACTACCTGGTGAACGCGGTCGAGGTGGCGGGCGGGCCGGCGGTGCGGGCCTGGCTGTCGCGCCGGCCGGAGGTGGCCCGGGTGCTGGTCAGCCAGCGGGTGCGACCGCTGCCCGCGCCGGCCGGCCGCAGTCGGGGCACCGCGCCCGCGCCCGCCGGCCCGGAGTGGAACGTCCGGATGCTCGGCGCGGACCGGGTCTGGTCCCGGCTCGGGGTGGACGGCTCCGGGATCGTGGTGGGCAGCTCGGACTCGGGCGTGGACGGCGGGCACCCCGCCCTGGCGGGCGGCTTCCGGGGCGGCGACGACTCCTGGCACGACCCGTGGGACGGCACCCGGGCGCCGACCGACCAGGGCGGGCACGGCACCCACACGGTGGGCAGCGCGGTGGGCCGGGGCGGCGTCGGGGTGGCCCCGGGCGCCCGGTGGGTCGGCTGCGTCAACCTGGACCGCAACCTGGGCAACCCCGCGTACTACCTGGACTGCCTCCAGTTCATGCTGGCGCCCTTCCCGGCCGGTGGGGATCCGTTCGCCGACGGGCGCCCGGCGCGCGCCCCGGAGGTCCTCACCAACTCGTGGGGCTGCCCGGCGATCGAGGGCTGCGACCCGGGCGTGCTCCGGCCGGCCACCGCCGCCCTGGACGCCGCCGGCATCATGGTGGTGGCCGCGGCCGGCAACACCGGGCCGTACTGCGGATCGATCGACGACCCGCCCGCCCCCTACGCGGACGTGCTGACCGTCGGCGCGGTGGACCGGCAGCGCCGGGTGACCAGCTTCTCGTCGCGGGGACCGGTGCCGGGGGCGGCCAAGCCGGACCTGGTCGCGCCGGGCGACGAGGTGCTGTCGGCGATGCCGGGCGGCGGGTACGCCACCCTGAGCGGCACCTCGATGGCGACCCCCCAGGTGGCCGGCGTGGTGGCGCTGATGTGGTCGGCCAACCCGGCGCTGGTCGGCGACCTGCCCCGCACCCGGCAGATCCTGCGGGACACCGCGACCCGGGCCGAGGCGACGTACGCCTCCCGGACGGACACCTGCGGCGGCGACGCGAACATCACCGGCGCCGGCCTGGTGGACGCGTACGCCGCCGTCCAGGCGGCGCGGGGGTGAGAGCCGGGTCAGCGCAGCCGGTCGAGCAGCTCCCGCGACCGCCGCACCACCAGGGTCGTCGCGTCCGCGTCGTACGACGGCAGCGCGCTGTCGGTGAACAGGTGCTGATCGCCCGGATAGACGAACAGCTCGGCGAGGTCGGAGCCGACGAGGCCGACCAGCTCGCGGGCGGCGTCGATGTCGCCCTCCAGGGCGAAGAACGGGTCGGCGTCCATGCCGTGGATCTGCACCGGGACCCCGGCGGGCCAGGGGCCGACGGCCCACTCGCCGGTGACGGGCAGGCAGGATTCGTAGAGCAGCGCGCCCCGGGCGCCGGGCCGGGTCTGGGCGAGCCGCTGGGCGGTGGCGGCGCCCCAGGAGAAGCCGCCGTAGACCAGACCGCCGGGCAGGTCGGCCACGGCCCGGTCGGCGCGCTCGCGGAGCGCCTCGCCCCCGATGCGCTTCGTCAGCGCGAAGCCCTCGTCGAGGGTGGCCGGTCGCTCGCCGTCGAACAGGTCCGGCGTGTGCACGGTGTGCCCGCCGGCCCGCAACCGATCGGCGAACTCGCGCACCCCGTCGGTGACCCCACGCAGGTGGTGGAACAGGACGACCTCGGCCATCTCTACACTCCTGTCAACGGACGACAACGATCGAATGATCCATGATTCTAGAACGGTCGAGAAATGTCGAGCAATGAGCGGATCCCGGACTACGACCTCGACGAGTTGCTCGTGGTCACCGCGCCCGCGCAGCTCCGCGCGCTGGCCGATCCCCTGCGCGCGACCCTCCTGGAGCTGCTTCTGGAGCGGGCCGCCACGGTGACCGAGCTGGCCCGGGCGGTCGATCGGCCCAAGAGCAGCGTCGCCTACCACGTGAACGCGCTCGTCGACGCCGGCCTGCTCCGGGTGGTGCGGACCCGGCGGGTGCGGGCGATCGACGAGCGGTACTACGGCCGGGTCGCCCGCACGCTCTACATCGGCGCGCTCACCCACCCCGAGGACAAGCGGGTCGCCACCGCCGTCAACGGGCTCGCGGAGGCGGTCGCCGAGTCCGCCGCGGCCCACGCCGCCGACGATCTGCGCTGCACCCTCGTCCACGCCCGCATCCCGGTCGAGGAGGTACGCGCGTTCTGGGCCGAGGTGCAGGCGCTGGCCCGCCGCTTCGCCCAGATCCCCCGGTCCGGCGATCAGGTCTACGGGTTCGTCGCCGGCCTCTACCCCACCGACGCGCCGACCCTCCCCGAGCCCGAGCCCGACCCGGAACCGGGGCCGAAGGCGGAGCCGGAGCCGGAGCCGGGGCCGGGGCCGGGGCCGGAGCCGGAGCCGAAGGCGGCCGGCTGACGTGACCGGGTCGCATCGCGGCGCGCCGCGGCGGCCCGCCGGCCGGTCGGCGCCGCCAGGGCCCCTTCGCGGCCGGAACACTCCGGTGATCTAGGGTCGGCGTCCATGGACCTGGAGATCGTCGAGCTGGGGCCCGACCAGCGGCCCGCCGTGGTGGAGCTCTGCGGGCGGGCACTCGACCTGCCGGAGGACGCGGCCGAGGCGCCGGCGATCGTGGGCACGCTCTGGGCGCGGGCCGGCAGCCACCGCCCGGTGGTCGCGTGGGGCGCGTACCGGGAGGGGCGCCTCGTGGGCGTGCTCGTCGGCTCCCTCGCCGCCGGCGACGGCGACGCCCGTGGTCACGTCGACCTGGTCGCGGTGGCGCCGGAGCAGCGGCGGCGGGGTGTCGGGCGGGCGCTGCTGGCGGTCGCCGAGGCGCGGTTCGCCGGCCTCGGTGCGGCCGAGGTGCTGCTCGCCGGGAACCCGCCGTACTACGCCTGGCCCGGCATCGACGTGCGCTACACCCCGGCGGTCTGCGCCGCGCTGGCGCTCGGCTACCGGCAGGACCGGACGGCGTGGAACATGACCGCCGACCTGTCGTACGACGACTCGCCCGCGCTGCGTCCGACGGAGCCCGCGGAGGCCCGGCTGGCGGGGCAGGGGGTGACGGTCCGCCGCGCCGGGGCGGGCGACCTGCCGGCGCTGGCGGAGTTCGCCCGCGCCACCTTCGGCGGGGCCTGGGACGCCGAACTGGCCGGCTCGGTGGGCCGGAAGGGAGCGGGCTGCCACCTGGCCGAACGCGACGGCGAGGTGCTCGGTTTCGCCGCGTACGGCTCGTCCCGGCCGAGCTGGTTCGGCCCGATGGGCACCGCCCCGGCCGCCGAGGGCTCGGGGATCGGCGGGGTGCTGCTGCGCCGGTGCCTGCGCGACCAGCGGGCGGCGGGCGTGACGGCGGCGCAGATCGGTTGGGTGGGGCCGGTCCCCTTCTACTCGGGCAGCGCGGGTGCCCGGATCGAACGCGTCTTCTTCCTGTACCGCAAGGCGCTCGGGGCATGACAACGGGGCGAATGGGATATAGATCCTTATAACGCCATTCGCCCGCATCGGTGATCGTCGCGCCCTACCGTTTCGGTAGAGGAGGCAGCCATGACCACGGACGACGAACGCCCCGGCCCCCTGCCGTTCGACCGGCTCGACTACGGCGACGCCGAGCAGCAGGCGGAGATGGCCGGCGTCGACGAGCCGGCCGACGAGCCGGTGACGCTGGTCGACGAGCCGGTGCAGATTCCGCAGCCGTACGACCGGGCGCAGAAGAGACGCAACCAACGGCCACTGCCGACGTGACAGCGGAAGGGGCGGACCGCTGACGCGGCCCGCCCCTTCCGGCGTTGGAGCTGGACTCAGAAGTCCATGTCCCCGCCACCCGGACCAGCCGGGGCGGCCGGGGTCTTCTCCGGCTTGTCCGCCACGACGGCCTCGGTGGTGAGGAAGAGCGCCGCGATCGACGCGGCGTTCTGCAGCGCCGAGCGGGTCACCTTGGCCGGGTCGATGATGCCCGCGGCCAGCAGGTCGACGTACTCGCCGTTGGCGGCGTTGAGGCCGTGACCCGGGTTGAGGTTGCGGACGTGCTCGACGACCACGCCACCCTCGAGACCGGCGTTGACGGCGATCTGCCGCAGCGGGGCGTCCAGCGCGATCTTGACGATCTGCGCACCGGTCGCCTCGTCGCCGACCAGGTCCAGCTTGTCGAAGGCGGTCTTGCCGGCCTGCACCAGCGCGACGCCACCACCCGGGACGATGCCCTCCTCGACGGCGGCCTTCGCGTTGCGGACGGCGTCCTCGATGCGGTGCTTGCGCTCCTTCAGCTCGACCTCGGTGGCCGCGCCGACCTTGATCACCGCGACGCCGCCGGCCAGCTTGGCCAGCCGCTCCTGCAGCTTCTCGCGGTCGTAGTCGGAGTCGCTCCGGTCGATCTCGGCCCGGATCTGGTTGACCCGGCCCTGGATCTGCTCGGCGTCGCCGGCACCGTCGACGATGGTGGTCTCGTCCTTGGTCACCACGACCTTGCGGGCGCGGCCCAGCATGTCGAGGCCGACGGCGTCCAGCTTGAGGCCGACCTCCTCACTGATGACCTGGCCACCGGTGAGGATGGCGATGTCGGCCAGCATGGCCTTGCGGCGGTCACCGAAGCCCGGCGCCTTGACGGCGACCGACTTGAAGGTGCCGCGGACCTTGTTGACGACCAGGGTGGCCAGGGCCTCGCCCTCGATGTCCTCGGCGATGATCAGCAGCGGCTTGCCCGACTGCATGACCTTCTCCAGGATCGGGAGCAGGTCCTTCACCGACGAGATCTTGCTGTTGACGATCAGGAGGTAGGGGTCGTCGAAGACGGCCTCCATGCGCTCCGGGTCGGTCATGAAGTAGGCCGAGATGTAGCCCTTGTCGAAGCGCATACCCTCGGTGAGCTCCAGCTCCAGCCCGAAGGTGTTGCTCTCCTCGACGGTGATGACGCCTTCCTTGCCCACCTTGTCCATCGCCTCGGCGATGATCTCGCCGACGCTGGTGTCACCGGCGGAGATGGAGGCGGTGGAGGCGATCTGCTCCTTGGTCTCGACGTCCTTGGCGAGCTTGAGCAGCTCCTCCGAGACGCTGGCCACGGCGGCCTCGATGCCCCGCTTCAGGGCGATCGGGTTGGCACCGGCGGCCACGTTGCGCAGGCCCTCGCGGACCAGGGCCTGGGCCAGGACGGTCGCCGTCGTCGTGCCGTCACCGGCGACGTCGTCGGTCTTCTTCGCGACCTCCTTGACCAGCTCGGCGCCGATCTTCTCGTAGGGGTCCTCGAGCTCGATCTCCTTGGCGATGCTCACACCATCGTTGGTGATGGTGGGGGCACCCCACTTCTTCTCGAGGACGACGTTGCGGCCCTTGGGGCCGAGGGTCACCTTCACGGCGTCGGCGAGCTGGTTCATGCCCCGCTCGAGGCCGCGGCGCGCCTCTTCGTCGAACGCGATCATCTTGGCCATACGGCGTTGTCCTCCTGGACACTCACGGGCCACCCGAGTGTGTGTCCCGGATGGGCCGCCTGGTGTACGCACCTTGGGGACGTCGCCACCTGGCGACGACGACGTCTCCTCGGTCGGGCCGGATAGCCCGCGACGACCGGCCATGTGCCGCAGCCGCGTCTGGACGCTGCTACGACCGTGACCCTACCGCCCCGACCATTGGCACTCACGGTATGCGAGTGCCAATGACTTGTTTAGCACTCTCCCCTGTCGAGTGCAAGCACGACCGCCCCGCTCAGCCGAGTTCACCCGCCAGCCGCACGCTGTCCACCGGCCCCTCGTGGGCGCGCTGCTCGGCGTACGTGACCACCAGGCCGACCAGCTGGGCGAGGTGGGTCGGCAGGGCCAGCACCGCGGCCACCAGCGCCACCGCCATCACGCCGACCGCCGTGCCGGGCGAGTCCATCGGGGTGGTGCCGAACGGCAGCGCGCCGATGCCCTCCACCATGCCGGCGGCGCCGCTGCCGACGATCACCGCCGCCGCCACCAGCGCCACCCGGCCGAGCAGCAGACCGAGCCGGTCGTGGAACATCCGGAAGGAACGGCCGATCGGGTGCTGCCGTTCGAACAGGTAGACCGGGCCGGCCATGCTGAGCGCGAAGGCGAAGTAGATGCCGGGAATGACGCAGAAGCAGACACCAAGCGTGATGATCACGCCCATCAGCAGGGTCCAGCCCCAGAGGCCCAGGGCCCGGCGCGCCCCGTAGGACAGGGCCGCGCCCATGCCCACCGGCTGACCCGCCGCCTGCCGGGCGATCACCCAGGTGCCGGCCGCCCAGCCCAGGCTCTGCACCAGACCGAAGACGAGGGCGCTGCCGAGCACCACGGACAGCAGGACGCCCATGTCGGTCACGAAGGTGTCGGGCAGCGCGGCGGGATCGTCGGCCATCGACCGCTCCCACTTCGCGGTCGGGTCGAGGACCAACGAGACCACCGACACCACGAGGGCCGGCAGCACCTGGGTGAGCAGCAGGATCGGCAGCAGCAGCCGCCAGCCCCGGCGCACCGCGCCGACGCACCGGTTGAACCAGCCGTTGACGCCGGCGCCGGGCGGGGTGACGAGCAGGTCGGCCGGGTCGAGGCCGTGCCCCGGCGGGTACCACCCGTGGACCGGCTGCCCCGGATAGGCGACCGGGGCGCCCGGGTACCACGGCTGCCCGCCGTACGGGCCGGAGCCGACCGGGTACCCGCCGGTGGGCGGAAAGACCCAGTCCTGCGGGCCCGCCGGCGCGCCGCCGCCCGGGACGACGGGGTAGCCCGGGACCACGGGGCCGCCCGGGACCACGGGGCCGCCCGGGCCGGGAACGGGCGGTCCTCCGGCACCCGGGACGGCCGGCTCCCCGCTGGCCGGGGGCGTGGCGGCGCCGGGCTCCGGTGCGGCCGGGCCGCCGGATGGCGTCGCGGCGGGGTCGGGATCTCCCGGGGGCGGCGCGGCCTGGGGCGGCTGGTCGGACATGAACCCTCCTCAGCGATGGCTGGAACGGCTCACGATCCTTCCCTGCCGGCGCAACAGCGCCGACGCCCGCCCCCACGGACGGGGCCGGTTGACGGCTGCCCGGCCCGGGACCACCCGCCCGGCGCCCCACCGCCCAATCGTCCGGAAGTCGGCCGACCGGGGCGGAAGGGACGCCCGGTCAGGCGATGACGCGCACGCGCTCGGCCTGCGGGCCCTTCTGGCCCTGGGCGATCTCGAACTCGACCCGCTGGCCGTCGTCCAGCGCCTTGTAGCCGTCCATCTCGATCGCCGAGAAGTGGACGAAGACGTCCTGCCCGCCGTCGACGGCGATGAAGCCGTAGCCCTTTTCGGAGTTGAACCACTTCACGGTGCCCTGTGCCACGGTGCACTTCCTCACTCTGCGCGGCGTTCCACGACCCCGGAGGCCGGGCGGGCCGGCACCGGAGGACCACCGGCTCGGCGATCGACGAGAGCCGCTGAAACGGTGACCGAAATCGCACGCTACACGAAGCGTGACGACGGCGCACGACCGCAAATCGGGCGAATTCCGACCGAGCGCCATTGGCGTCCATCGCTGTGATAGGGATGCGTCATGACGAGCACGCCCGACGGGTCGGGACCGGCGCGGCGGGCGGAGGTCCGGCGGGTCCGGCCGCGCGACGCGGCCCGGATGCGGGCCCTGCGGCTGGAGATGCTCGCCGACGCCCCGCTCGCCTTCCTGGAGACCCTCGCCGACGCGGCGGCCCGCCCGCACGCGGACTACGCGGCCCGGATCGCGGCCGTCTCCGTCGGGGCCGGCACCGCGCAGTTCGTCGCGGACCCGGGCGGCCGGCTCGTCGGGCACGCCGGCGGCACGGCGGCCCCCGGAGAGCCGGGGCTGACCGTGGTGTACGCCGTCTACGTCACCCCGCCCTGGCGGGGCACCGGCCTCCTCGGCGACCTGGTCGACGCGGTCGCGGCCTGGTCCCGGGCCTGCGGGCGCCCCGAGCTGATGCTGGAGGTCGTGGTCGGCAACGACCGGGCCTGTCGCGCGTACCGGCGGCTGGGCTTCGTCGACACCGGCGTACGCGTCCCGCACCCCACCGTCCCGGCGCTCACCGAACTCCAGATGCGCCGCCCGGCCTGACGCGGCTGCCCGGACCGGCCCGTGCCGGGCCGGTCCGGGCAGCCGGACGGATCACGCGTGCCGGCGGGACTGCACGATGCGGAACCGGTTGGCCACGTAGGCGCCGTCGGTGAGCGCGGAGTTGGCCGCCGCGTTGGCGCCGCTGCCGTGGAAGTCGGAGAAGGCCGCCGACTGGTTCACGAAGACGCCGCCGGTCAGGTTGCAGGACAGGTGCACCCCGACCTCGATCGCCGTCGCCTCGGCCGCGTCGAGGACCGCCTCGTCGGTGGAGTAGACCGCCGCGGTGAGCGCGCCCTTCTCGCCGACCGTGGAGCGCAGGATCTCCAGGCTGTGCGCGGTGGAGTCCGTGGCGATGGCGAACGAGATCGGCCCGAACCACTCCTTCGAGTAGGTCGCGGTGTCGTCGGCCGCCAGCCGGACCACCGTCGGCGTGCGGACCACCGCGCCGGGGAAGGCGGGGTGCTCGACCGTACGCGACTCCAGCACCGCCTCGCCGACCTTGGTCACCTCGTCGAGGCGCTCCAGCACCCCGTCGTTGACGATCGCGCCGGTCATCTCCACCCCGCGCGCCGGGTCCGCAGTGATCTTGGCGACCGCCGCGGCGATTCCGCCCGCCACCTCGTCGAAGCTCTTGTGGCCCTGGTCGGTGGCGATGCCGTCGCGGGGGATCAGGATGTTCTGCGACGTGGTGCACATCTGGCCGCTGTAGAGCGTCAGGGTGAAGCCGAGGTTGCGGCACATCCCGGCGAAGTCGTCGGTGGAGTCGATCACCACCGTGTTCAGCCCGGCCTTCTCGGTGTACACCGCCGCCTGCCGGGCGTTGGCCTCCAGCCAGTCGCCGTACTCGGTGGAACCCGTGAAGTCGATGATCTTCACGGCCGGGTGCAGGGCCAGCGTGGAGGCGAGCTTCTCGCCAGGGGCCTCGGGGGCGAGCAGCACCAGGTTCGGGTCGAAGCCGGCCTCGGCGAGCACCTCCCGGGCGTACTTCACCGTGATCGCCAGCGGCAGCACCGCGCGGGGGTGCGGCTTGACGAGGACCGGGTTGCCCGTCACCAGCGAGGCGAACAGCCCCGGGTACGAGTTCCAGGTCGGGAACGTGTTGCAGCCGATCACCAGCGCCACACCACGGGGCACCACGTGGAAGGTCTTGGTCATCCGCAGCGGGTCGCCCTTGCCGGCCGCCTTCTCCCAGCCCGCCGTCCCCGGGTGCCGGGTCATCTCGGCGTACGCGTAGGCGACCGCCTCCAGCGCGCGGTCCAGCGCGTGCGCGCCGCCGGCCTGGAAGGCCATCACGAAGGCCTGGCCGCTGGTGAACTGCACCGCGTTGGCCAGCTCGAAGATGTGCTTGTGCAGCCGGTCGAGGATCTCCAGGCAGACCCCCGCCCGGGCCTGCGGGCCGGCGTCGCGCCAGCCGGGCAGGGCGGCGGATGCGGCGGCGAGCAGCTCGTCGGCGCCGGCGTGCGGGTAGCGGACGTTCAGCTCGACGCCGAACGGGCTGGTCTCGGTGGCGACCCGGTCGGCCACGCCCGGCTGGTCGAGGGGGAAGTCACCGCCGAGGTACGCCTCGAAGGCGGCCTTGCCGTCGGCGGCGGCGGTCTCGCCGTAGACCCGGGGGCTGGGCGACTCGGGGTAGGCGGACCAGTACCCGCGCTCCGTGATCGCGGTCAGCGCACGGTTGAGGGTGTCGGCGTGCCTGTCGTACAGGGGGTGCGGGGTCTCCGTCATGCCCGCCATCATGCAACAGGAAGCCCCAGGATCAGTAGGGCCGTGTCACAACTCAGATCGTGAGCTGCCAGTCGGTCCATCCGTCGACGGGGCGGAACCCGAGTTGCTCGTTGATCCGCACCATGTGGGCGTTCTCGGCCGCGTTGAAGGTGTCGATCGCGCGTACCGCCGGCTCGTGGGCCAGCAGGTGGCGCAGGTTCTCGACCTTCGCGAGCAGGCCGAGCCGGTGGCCGCGGTGCTCCGGGTCGACGATGGTGATCTGCTGGAACGCGTGCCAGTCGGCCGACGGCCCCACGTCGAGCAGGGTCCAGGCGACCACCCGACCGGACGCCTCGTGGCACACCGCCGTGTGGTAGCGCCGCCGCCCCCGCGCCTCCAGCGCCCGCTCGATGCCGCGGACCCGTTCGACGTCGATCCGCTCCGGCTCCCACTCCACGTCGCCCAGGGGCGCGTCGGCCATCAGCCGGCCGTCGAGGTAGGCGATGTCGGCGACGTACCTCCCGGGGGTCCGCCCCTGCCAGCGGACGGTGCGGTACCCGGCGGCGCGGGACCGGGCCTCGGCCAGCGACGCGGCCAGGCCCGCGTGGTCGAGCCGGGTGGTGTCGAGGCGGCGGCGGACCTCGGCCAGCGCCGGCCGGGCGCCGGTCGTCGCGGCGAAGGCGGCACCGGCCCCGGACCGGGCCGGGCCACCGGGCAGCGCGGCGACCGTCATCGCCACCACCCGCTTGCGGCCCCGCTCGCGCAGCAGGCGTACGGCGTGCCCGTGCAGCGCGCGGCCGACGCCGCGACGCCGGAACTCCGGGTGCACGATCACCTCGGCGGCGGCGTTCTCGGTGTTGTCGAGCTGCGGCAGGTCCAGCGCGAGGTAGCCGGCCGGCACGCCGTCGAGCCGGGCCAGCGCCCAGAGCGGATCGTTGCCCGGCATCGGGTGCCGGATGGCCGCCTCGAAGCGCCGCCGGCAGAAGGGCGGGAAGTCCGGCAGGTCGGCGTCGTTGGCCGCCGCGCCGATCCGGTACGCCTCGTCGATCGCGGCCTGGTCGGCGGCGTCGAGCGGTGCGATCGCGATGCTCATCGGCTGAGGGTGCGCCATACGACGACGATCGGGCCAGCGATTTAGCCGCTGGCCCGATCGGAAGTTGGTCGGGAGGGACGCTCGCACAACGCCTCCGGCGTTGGGTCGCAAGAACTTGAAGTCTCCGGCGAGACGCCCTCCCGCACGGAGCATCTTGCGCCGTCCGGTTACCGCCGTCAAGTCGTTCTCGGCGCGTTTTCCGCACTCACAGCGAAAACCCAGTTACCCCCCGAATCCCCCACCCACCCCTCCCGAGGGTCCGAGCTCCGAGTCGATCATGAGGTTTGCGGCACCCTTCGCGATCGACTTCGCCGCCAACCTCATGATCACGCAGCCTCCACCGGGCGGGCGGGACCGGGTGGGTCAGGCGGGGATCAGTGGTGGGGGTGTGGTCGTCGGGCGCTGGCGGTGCTGCTGGATGGTGTCGACGATCCGCCAGACGACGGCGGTGATCGGCACCGAGACGAAGGCCCCGGCGATGCCGGCGATCAGGGTGCCGGCGGTCACCGCCACCAGGATCACCGCCGGGTGCAGGCGTACCTGACGCTTCATGATCAGCGGCTCCAGCAGGTTGCCCTCGATCTGCTGTACGGCGATCACGGCGGCCAGGACGAGCAGCGCGGTCACCGGCCCCTTCGCCGCGAGCGCGACCAGCACCGCCACGGCACCGGCGACGGTCGCCCCGATGATCGGGATGAAGCCGCCGAAGAAGGTGATGAGCGCGAGCGGGAAGGCCAGCGGCACCCGGAGCACCACGAGCGCCAGGCCGATGCCGATCGCGTCGATCGCGGCGATCATCATCGTGCCCCGGCTGTACGCGCCGAGCGTGCGCCAACCGGCCTGGCCCGCCTCGGCGGTCACCGCCCGGTTCGGCCCGGTCGTCCGGGACAGCGTCCAGTGCCACATGGACCGGCCGTCCTTGAGCAGGAAGAACAGCAGCACGAGCGCGAGCAGCGCCGAGCCGACCACCTCCGCGGCCGTCCTGGCACCGGAGACCGGGTCGACGGAGCCCTGCCCGACCCCCTGGCGGGCCTGGTCGAGCAGCCGGTCGAGCTGCTGGTCGCTGACCGGCAGCGTCGAGGTGACGAACTCCCGGGTCCGTCGCAGGCCCTGCCCCAGCTCCTGGCTCAACTCGCTGAACTGGCCCGCGGTGAGGCTCCACACCAGCGCGCCGACGCCGAACAGCAGGCCGAGCAGCAGCAGGACGGTGAGCAGGGCGGCCAGCGCGGCGGGCAGCCGGAGCCGGCGCAGCGCGAGCTGCACCGGGTCGAGCAGCGCGGTGAGGAAGATGGTGGCGGCCAGCGCGATGGCCAGCGGCGCGAGCAGCACGGCGATCTTCCCCAGCAGGTACAGCCCGGCGACGATCACCACCAGGCAGGCGCTCCACACCACCGCCGAGCGGACCAGCCAGGGAAGCGCGGCCCAGGTCTGTCGGGGGCCCGTGCCCCGGCCCGTCGTCCCCTCGGGCGTACGCCCGGCATCGTCTGCGACCACGTCGGCCCTCCTCGATCTCCGGCGAGTCGGTACCCGGCCGGCGTCCCTCCGACACCCGCGTCCCCTTTCACGCTAGATGGGCGGCCGACGCGTCGGAGGGCTACCGACCGTTTCCCGATCGCCCTCTGGTCGCCTCTCCGTCGCGTTTGCGCCCCCGACCTCAGGGAAGGCAGAGATCGGACCCGGATTCGAGGAGGACCCGATGAGTGACTTCATGGACAAGGCCGAGGACTTCGCCGACAAGCACGACAAGCAGGTCGACCAGGGCCTGGAGAAGGGCGGCGACATGGCCGACCAGCGCACGGGCGGCAAGTACGACGAGCAGATCGACAAGGGCGTCGACCAGGCCCAGACCCGCACCGGGGAGGGCGACCAGGTCCGCTGAGCCGCCGTGTGCCGTCCCGGGTCGCCGCGCGCTCGGTGGCCCGGGACCTTCGCTTCCTGACGGATCGACGCGTACCGCTAGCCAAGGATCGACCACTCTCGCTACTATCCGCAGTCGGAACATGACTCAAAGTGGAGTCGTCCCCGACCGGACCGGTGCCCACCCCTTGGGGCGCCGTGACGAGAGGAAGTCATCCGGTGACCGAGGCCCCCGAGACGACCGCCCCCCAGCGCTATCCGTTCAGCGACCCCGACCGGCTCAACCTCGACCCGCGCTACGCCCGGCTGCGCCGGGACGAACCGCTCACCCGGATCCGGATGCCCTACGGCGAGCCGGCCTGGCTCGCCACCCGCCACGCCGACGTCCGGACCGTGCTCGGCGACCCGCGGTTCAGCCGGGCCGCCTCGGTGGACCGGGACGAGCCCCGCAACACGCCGCGGCAGCAGGAGGGCGGGATCCTGTCGATGGATCCGCCGGAGCACACCCGGCTGCGTCGGCTGGTGGCGAAGGCGTTCACCGCCCGGCGGGTGGAGCAGCTGCGACCCCGGACCAGGGAGGTGGCCCACGAGCTGGTCGACGGCATGCTCGCCGCCGGCCCGCCGGCCGACCTGGTGGCGCACCTGGCGACCCCGCTGCCCATCCGGGTCATCTGCGACCTGCTCGGCGTCCCGGTGACCGACCAGGACCGTTTCCACACCTGGTCCGAGGCGATCGTGTCGACCACCTCACTGAGCCCGGAACAGGCCCAGGAGTACATCGACAACCTGCTCGCGTACATGGGCGAGCTGATCGCGCGGCGGCGCGAGCAACCCACCGACGACCTGATCGGCGCGATGGTCCGGGCCAGGGACGCCGACGACCGGCTCGCGGAGGACGAGGTCGTGCGGCTGGCCGCCGGGCTGCTCGCGGCCGGGCACGAGACGACCGTGACCCAGATCCCCAACTTCGTGTACGCCCTGCTGACCCACCCCGACGAGTGGGCCCGGCTGCGGGCACGGCCGCACCTGGTGCCGGCGGCCGTCGAGGAGCTGATGCGGTTCGTGCCGCTCGGCGCGTCCTCGGCCTTCGCCCGCTACGCCACCGAGGACGTCGAGCTCGGCGGCGTGCTGGTGCGGGCCGGCGAGCCGGTGGTGGTGTCGATTCCCTCGGCGAACCGGGACGAGACGGTCTTCGCCGAGGCGGACCGGCTCGACCTGACCCGGCAGGTGAACCCCCACCTGGGCTTCGGGCACGGGGTGCACCACTGCGTCGGCGCGCAGCTCGCCCGGATGGAGCTCCAGGTCGTCCTGGAGACGCTGATCGCCCGCACGCCCGACCTGCGGTTGGCCGTGCCGGAATCCGAGCTGACCTGGAAGAGCGGCCTGCTGGTCCGGGGGCTCGTCGCCATGCCGGTGAGTTGGTGAAGGGATGAGTGGGATGGACGAGCAGTGGCGGGTGCACGTGGATCCGACCCGGTGCATCGGGTCCGGGATCTGCGCGGGCACCGCGCCGGAGCACTTCGTGCTGGTGGGCGGGTTGGCCCGGCCGCTCGCCGAGCGGGTGGCGCCGGACGACGCGCTGGTGGACGCCGCGGACTCCTGCCCGATGGAGGCGGTCATCGTCTCCGAGGCGGACGGCCTGCGCCGGATCGCGCCGGAGCCCTGAGCCGGCCCGGCAACCGGAGACCCCTCGGCAGGCGCCGCGCGGGCCGGTAGGCGCTGCCCGAGGCGGCAAGGGCAGCCCGAGGCGGCAAGGGCCGCGGGCCGGCGTCGGCCGGTGGGTACGCCGGTGGCCACGCCCCGGGCCGGGCGTGGCCACCGTGGGTAGGGGCGGGTCAGCGCTGCTTCTCGCTCAGCTCCGCCATCGACGTGGTCCGGCCGCTCAGCGCGTCCCGCATCCGGTCCACCAGGCCGGCGCCGGGGTTGAGCAGCTTGTTCGCCGGCGGTCGGTCGGGCGCGGCCGGGTGCGGTCGGGTCGGGGCGGTCTTCTTGGTCGCCTCCACCTTCCCGGCCAGCTCGACCATCTCCTCGTGGGCGACCGCGGCGCGCAGGCGTGGGAAGAGGTCGGACTCCTCGTCCTTGACGTGGTGCCGGATCGTGCTGGTCAGGTGCCCCAGCAGCTCGTCGAAGCGCGGGTCGGACGGGTCGAGCGACTCCAGCTCCTTCATGGTCCGCTCGGCGTCGGCGTGCTCGGAGATCTCGTGTTCGGCGATCTGGTCGCCGTCGGGCAACGCCTTGCGGGCGGTCGGATAGACGTGCATCTCCTCGGCGACGGCGTGGCGGACCAGCTCGGCGATCACCACGTCGGCCAGCTGCCGGCGGTGCTCGGGGGTGCCCTGCCGGCTCTCCAACTGCACGAAGAGTGACTCGACCTCACGGTGGTCGGCGGTCAGGACGTCCACCACGTCCTGCCCGGCGGTGTCTTGTGTTCTGGTCATGTCTGCCCCTTACCGGTTGCGGAACGGTCGGCTGTGGGCCTGGTACCCGAGAACCGGCGACCGAACCCACCGCGCCGCCGATCGACGTGTCTCACCGTCGCGCCGGTCGCCGCCCCACACCGCCGGCAGGACGCGCGAGGGCCGGCCCTCGTCGAGTCGGATCAGGACGAGTAGCCGCGCTCGGCGATCCAGTTGGCGACCTTGTCCAGGGTCATCCAGTACTCACCCTCGGGGGCGGCCGGGTCGGCGATCCGGATCAGGTCGCCGCCGTCCCGGTAGCCCACCAGGGTCAGGTAGTGCCCACCCTCGTACGAGTGCGGATTGCCGACGGTGTCGACCGCGGTGCCCTTGACGTTGGCCACCACCGGCCGGCCCTCGTCCAGGGCCGCGACGACGTCGGACCGCAGCCGGTCGACCTGCTCCGGCTTGGCCACCGAATCCGGGATCTCGGTGGTCCGGTACCCGCGGCCGGTCAGCTCGTTGAGCACCCGGGTGGTGTCCAGGGCCGAATCGGTGCCGGCCTCGGTGGTGCCCAGCTTCCTGGCGACCTCGTCCTGGGAGAGCGCCTTGCCCAGCGCCGACAGGGCGATCCGGGTCGCGGCCGGGCCGCAGTAGTAGAAGTTGGGCTGCGCCTGGTACTGGATGCCCACCGTGCGCTCGGCACGCCGGTCGGCGCGGCCGTTCTTGCCGGCCCGGCCCTCCTTGTCGGCGCGGCCGTTCTTGTCGGCGCGGCCGTCCTTGTCGGTGTGCACCGAGCCGACCGGGGTGGTCGCCGGCGGCGCCGCCTGGGCGGCCACCGCCGGACCCGCGAGGCATCCGCCGGCCACCAGCAGGCCGGCGACGGAAAGGCCACTCTTCTGGACGATCGAATTCATGGTCGGGCTCCAATCGGGGGTCGGCGCCTCCCGGGGGACCGGGGGCGCGCAGCACCGGGAAAGGCGCTCGGCTCGGGGACTCGACAGGCCCGCAGCGGTCGGCCCACGGGCGTACTCGGGGATGCAACGGCCCTGCCCCGACGGGCATTCCGGGCCCTGGGCCGGGGCGTACCGGCCGCACGTCGAGGTTCAACCGGGCCACGGTCGGCAGGATTCCGGCGTACGGATGCCCCACGTCACACGTCGCCCGCAGCCCCGTCCGTGCCGGGCCGGCCGGCGGACGCGCGCGGGCGAAACGGACTGGTCGAAGGCGTTCGGCGGGCGTGTCGCGGGGACGAACCGGTCGGCCGCGCCCCCGCGGGCGTGCCACGGGACGAACCGGTCAGACTGTCACAGACTGCCCAGCAGGCGGGTGACCGCGATCTCGATGACCACCCGGTCCGGATTCGGGCGGGGCGTCCGGTAGCGCTCGGCGTACCGCCGCTCGGCCTCGGCGACGGCCGGCCGGTCGGAGCGCACGACGGCCCGCCCCTCGATGGTCAGCCAGCGTCGCCCGTCGACGTGGCACACGGCCACCGGGGCGCCCCCGGGGCCGGCGGCGGCGACGTGTCGCGCCTTGCGGGAGGCCCCGCCGGTGATCACCCGGGCCAGGCCGCTCGACGCGTCGAAGGTGACCCCCACCGGTACGACGTGCGGGGTGCCGTCCGCGCGCAGGGTGGTCAACGTGGCCAGGTGCCGTTCCCGGCAGAACGCCACGACCCGCTCGTCGTGGGCCGTCAACCGGTGGTCGCCGGGCATGTCCGTCCCCTGTCTCGCGGTGCGGCGCCGGTCACGGCACGCGGCGGTGGGCCGGGTCGGGGTCGGCCGGTGCGCCGGGCAGCGGTGCGCTCGCGGCGCGGTGCTGCCGGACCAGCCGGCCGAGGTAGAGCAGCGCGCCCGTCAGCACCGCCATGTCGTCCAGGTAGATCGGGTCGGGAAGCAGGTCGATCGGCAGGACGGTGTAGAGCAGCGCGCCGTAGAAGGCGACCTTGCCGTTCACCCCGAGCGTGCCGAGCAGCCGGCGGGTGCGGATCACGCGGACGGCCAGCACCACCGCGCCGACCAGCGTGGCGACCGCCACGACGCCGACGACGACCCACGCCTCCCTGGACACACCGTCACGCTAGCCCAACGGCACCGGTTCCGCCCGGCTCCCGCCGGTCAGTACGCGGCAACCGCCGCCCGGCCCCGGGCCACCGCCGGCACGTCGCGGCCGGTCACCGTCGGGAACTCCCGGGTCTGCTCCGCCGCCGCGGCGCCCTCGATCAGCGGCAGCAGCGACTGCGACTCCTCGGGGCGGCGGTTGACCGCGGCGAACGCCTCGTCCCGCAGGCTGCGCGCCGCCTCGGCGGCGGTCTCGGCGGCCCGCCACGCGGCCTGCTCCCGCTCCCGGGCCGCCCGCTGCCGGGCGAGCAGGTTGTCCCGTACCGCCCGGCGCAGCACCAGCTCCTGCTCGACCGGGTGCAGCCGGGGGTCCCAGCCGTTGCGGTGCGCGAAGACGTCGCTGAGCTGCTCGACCGACAGCTCCTTCCGCCAGTACGCGTCGAGGGCGGCCCGGTGCAGGAAGCGCTCGCGCTCGGCGTACTCGGCGGGCGTGCGAACGGTACGCGGAAGGGGCATCGCCTCGGCGCCCGCCAGCCGGTGGACGTCCGCCTCGGCGGCCTCGTACGCCTGCCAGGCCGCCTCCACCTCCTCCTGCGCGGCCAGCCAGTCGGCCCGCAACCGGGCGGCGGTGGCGGCGGCCCGTTCCGCGGCGACCGAGACCTCCCCGGCGTACCGGGCCCGTTCGCGCGCCTCCTCGACCCGTTCCAGCTCGCTCGGCATCGCGGCGCGCCGGATCCGGGAACCGGCGTCGAACCGGAGGCGGCCGGGCCGCAGCAGCAGGCCGGCCACGGCGACGGCGACGACGCCGAGCAGGCTCAGCCAGATCACGGCGGCCCGGGGCACGTCCAGCAGGACGGAGGAGAACACGTTTTGCATGGTCAGCACCTCGCGGTCGATCGAGGGAAATCGACAGGGTCTGCGCCCGGCGTACGGGCGGGTGGGCATCGTGGGCGCGCGTGCGGGGCGTACCGGCGGCGGTGAACCGACGGGTGGACGCCGGTGACGTGGCGACCGGAGCACGGGGGGCCGGGGCGGACGGAACCGCGTCGCGCGACGGCGGCCCGTCGCGTCGGCGCCCCCGTGGTGCGAAACCGGTGGCCGACGGTCAGGCGGCGGGCGGACCGCGTCGGGCGGGAACGCCCCGGCCGGGATCGCGGGCGGGGCCGTCCGGACGGGCGACCGGAATGGCGGAGGTGTCGGCCCGACGGGCCGCCGACGGGGCGGCGGAGTCGCTGGCCTGCTCGGCCACGGGCTCCCGGCGCGGCAGCGGCTGCGGGATCCGGGCGCTCGCGACGGCCGGCAGGGCGGCGGTGACGGCGGCCGGAGCGGCGGCGGACGGCGTCGGGGCGGCGGTCGCGCCGCCGAGGCCGACGGCGAGCACCAGCGCGGCGACCGCCAGTCGGGTCAGCTCGCGCAGCGAGCGCAGCGTGACCGACCAGAACGGGTCGACGGACGCTACGGACGGCACCCGTCCAACCTATCGCCCGGGCCCGGGTCGTGCAGCGCGGCGACGGCCCGGGATCGGGTGACCGCCGCCACGATGTCCGAAATGGATCGCGGCGGGCGCGGGCGCGTCCGCCGGGAACGACGCCGGACGTGCGACGGCCCACCCGGTGGTACGCCCGCCGGGTGGGCCGTCGTCGTGCGGGTGTGCGTCAGGCGTCGGTGCCGAGCACGGGTGGGGCGGCAGCCGCGCCGTCCCCCCAGACCATGTCGTCCTCCGTCAGCCAGGTCAGCCGGCCGTCGGCGGTGTCGTCGTCGTGCACTCCGTGGCCGCCGCCCAGGACGCCGGGGCGGTTCGCCCCGCCGGCCGCGCCGCGCGCGCCGCCGGCACGTCCGGTCCCGCTGGCCGCGCGGTCACCGGCGGTGCCCTGTCGTGCCCCGTCCCGGGCGTTGTCGAAGCGCCGGCCCATCCCGGTCGCGGACCGGTTGTCCGCCACCGGAGTGCCGCCCGCGGTCCGGACCGTCGAGGCCGGCGCGTTGCCGCTCGCGGCGAGGGCTCCGGTGCCGAGCACACCAGCCGTCGGGCCGCCCTGCGGGCCGAACTGGAGGCCCGTCCCGGCCGAGGCCGTCGAGGTGCCGCCCAACCCGGCGGGACCCGTCGTGGCGGTCGCGCCGGTCAGCAGCGTGGCGCCGGCGAGGGAGGTGCCGGCCACGACGCCGCCGGGAGTGGTGACGACCGTGCCGCCGGTTCCGCCGCCGCCCGGGTGCCCGCCGCCGGCGGCGCCCGGGACGACCGTCCCGGTTCCGCCGCCGCCCGGTCCGGAACTCGGCCGGTCGGGGGCCGCGACGGTGGCGCCGCCCGGCTGCCCGGCGAGGCCGGTGGTGCCCGGCGCGGCCGTCGGCGTGCGGGCGCCCGGGCCGCTGCGCGGGGTCGTCGAGGAATCGCCACTGGTCGTGCCCGGGGTGTCCGGGTGCGGCGGCGGCGGCGCGACGAGCCGGCCGTACGCGGAGAGGTCGTAGCCGGCGGCCAGCTCGGCCACCACCTTGACCATGCGCTGGTGCGCCTTCTCCTGCTCGGCCTTGTCCTGCTGGTGGCCCAGCAGCCCGCCGACGACCATGCCCGGCACGCCGAACACGGCGCCCTTGGCCGCGCCGGCGACGGCCTGGTCGTGGTCGTCGGTCTCGGCCGGGCTCTCCGCCTGCTCGCGGGCGGTGCGCAGCTCGCCGGCCATCAGGGTCAGGCCCCGGCTCACGTCCGCCATGCCCTCGCCGAGCTTGTCGGCGTATTCGGTGACGAGCGTCAACCGCCGCTGGAACTCCTGCGAGGCCGAGCCCGTCCAGGTGTTGGCGAGCTTGTCGAGGTCGCCGCTGAGCTCGCGGGACAGCCCGTCGAGCATGCCCTTGAGCGCCGTCCACTGCGCGGCGACGCCGTCGATCTGGCCCGGCTGGCCGGCCATCACGGAGTCGTAGAGCTGCTGGTGGCTGACGTGCTGGTAGCGCTGGGTGTACTCAGACACGCGGATCCTCCTTCCGCTTCAACGCGTCGTCGACCCCGTTCAGCGCGGCGGCGATGTCGGCGGAGTTGGCCGCGTTGCGCTCCTCGGCGGTGCGGTAGTTGGCCAGGATCGTCGCGGTGGCGCTCTGCGCCGCCTTCACGGCGGCACGCAGCCGGTCGACCTGGTCCACGTAGGACTGGTGGATGTCGGAGTAGCGGCGGGAGTTCTCGGTGGCGTCGGCGAACGAGCCCAGCGCCGGAGGCCGGCACTGCATCTCGGTGCTCAGCTTCCGCAACGCCTTCTCCGCCTCGGTCAGCCGGTTGGCCAACTTCAGGTGGAAGTCCTCCAGGGACAGCAGGTCGACTGTCGTGCGCCCGGTCATGGCAGCATCCCCGTACGTCATCGTCGATAACCGTTGGCAGGGCTCAGGTTAGTCGACCGGCGCGGCTCGGGCGACCCGCTGTCGGCGTCGATCCACCACGTGCCGCTCAGCCGTCCGCCTCCGGGGTGGGGGACGACGAGTCGGACGAGGCGGGAGCCCCCGACGCGGGCTCGTCGGAGGGCGTCGCCGACGCGCCGGACCGGTCCGGCGCGGGGCTGTCGGTCGGCTTGGCCGGGCCGCCCGCCGGCGCCGACGGCGCGGGGCCGGGCGCGAAGTGGGAGAGCGCGTCGTCCCGCGAGAGGGTCGGCCCCGTGGGCACGAGGGCCAGCAGCGACGCGGGTACGGCCAGCGGGGTGACCCCCTCGTAGCCCAGCGCCGACATGGCGCCGACGCCGAGCGGGTAGCGGACGCCCTGCGCGCTGATCAGGTAGACGGTGGCGCCGGGGGCGGCGGTGCCGCTCTCGCCGGACCCGGGCGTGGCCTGCACGAGCACGCCCTTGCCGCCGGGCAGCAGCACGCCCTCGGCGGTGCGCACGCCGTCGCGCGCGCTCTGCCGCACCGGAACCGCGCCGGGCGCGGCCAGCTCCGCCGGCACGCGGTCGAAGACCTCCAGCGTGGTGGTGGGCGGCCCGCCGTCGGTGCCCGCCCGGTAGGTCGCGCAGACCGCCGTGCGGCCCTCGGTGACCGGGTGCAGCGCGGGCAGGACCTGCGGCATCCCGGCCTCCTCCGCCCGCTGGTCGGTCAGCAGCTTGCCGGCCTGCGCCGGGGTGATGTCGGTGACCTGGCCGCCGTCGCGCAGCAGCAGCAGCGCGCTGATCTCGCCGATCGCGGAGAGGCCCTCCCGGGTGAGCACGTAGTGCTGGCCGGCCGCCCGGAACACCTGACCGACCCTGGCCGGACGCTCGGTCAGGGTGCTGGCCTCGTCCTCACCCGCGATCGCCGGCTTGCGCAGGACCGGCCCGGCCGGCACGGCGTTGAGCAGTTGCTGCCCCACGGGCAGGCGGGGCGCGTTGGCCATCCGCAGCGCGGCGAGCGCGGAGTCGCCGCCCGTCACCTGCAACCGCGTGTCGCCGGTGAGCAGGTGCCGCTGGCCGTCGGCCTCCACCAGCACGGCCCGGTCGCCGAGCGGCGCACCGCCGGGCAGGGGACGGTCGATCACCACGCGGGTGCCGGACCTGCGGGGATCGGCCGGGTCCGGGACGTCGCAGACGGACCAGGGCAGGCCCGTCAGGGACTTGCGGTCCGGCAGCGCGTCCGGGGCGCCGACGATGCCGACCGTACGCCCCCGGGGCCGGTCCCGGATCGACGCCTGGGACATCGTGCGCACCTGCGGGGCGGGCTCGTTGATGATCAGCCGGGCCGAGGCGTAGTTGAGGGTGGGGTGCAGCTGCCCGTCGACGAAGACGTACGTCGCGCCGGTCTCCCGCTCGATCACCAGGGTGTTCGGCTCCAGCGGCGCCGTGTTACCGGTGAACTGCCCGTACGCGCCGACGCCACCGAGCACCACGGCCGCGGCGATGACGCTGCCGAAGACCGCCATGCCGAGCCGCCGCATCGGCAGGTTGCTGGTCTCGGGGTCGCCCGACAGCAGCGCCGAGACGATCCGGCGGGTGACGAAGCGGTACGCCTGCACCTGATCGCGGCGGGTCCGCATGACTTACCTCCGGCGGGGGGTGGGTCCGCGACGAGCAGGTCCGAGTCGGTGTCGCGGGCTTCCCTACGATAAGGGGCCGTCGACGGGTCACCGGGACCAGCGCCCGACCTGATCCGGCGGACGCTCCGCCGTCCAGAAAGGACTGTCAGCGATGACGCAGGTTCAGGCGCCACCCGGTCGTCCGGCACCGCAGCCGTCCGGCGTCGCCCAGCGGCCGGTCGTTCCGGCCGACCGGCGCGACCGTGGTCGGATCGGACCCGTGGCCGTGGGGCAGCTCGTGGTGCTGGAACTCTGCGCCCTGGCCGTCTGGGCGGCGCTGGGCGGACCGGTCTGGCTGGCCGGCGCCGTCGGGGCGCTGTCGCTGGCGGTGGTGGTCGCGGTCTTCGCCCGCCGCGGTGGCCGCTGGTGGTACGAGGACCTGCTGCTGCGCCGCCGGCTGCGGCGGCGCCGGGAGGCGGCCAGGAGCATCGTCGCGGCGGGCGGCGGGGCCGACCCGAGGCTGGCCGCCCTGGCCCCCGAGCTGACTATGACCGAGCTCACGGACCGTGGCACCCGCCTCGGTATCGGGCAGGACGCGCAGGGCTGGTTCGCGGCGGTGGCGCTGCAGGGCCGGGCCGGGGCGGCCGCCGGGTCGGTCGAGGCGTCGGTGATGGACCGGGCACTGCGCGTGCTCGCCGACTTCACCGGCCCGGTCACCCGCACCCAGGTCGTCTCGCACACCCTGGTCTGGTACCCGGCGCCGGGAGCGCCGCCCGCGGCCCACCGGACGGTCTGGCTGGCGCTGCGGCTCTCCGTGCGGGACGCCCGCGTCGAGACCGTCAGCCGGGGTGGCGGAATGCCCGGCGTGCACCGCACGCTCTCCGCCGGGGTCGGCCGGCTGGGCAAGGCGTTGACCGCGGCCGGGCTCGACCACCGGCCGCTCAGCCGCGACGAGCTGCGTGCGGCGGTGGTCTCGGCGGCCGGGCTGGACCTGGCGCCGACGCCGCCGGCGGAGACCTGGACCGGCCTGCGCGGCGGCGGTTGGACCCAGCGTTGCCTGGTCCTGCGGCCCCGGGCCGACGCGCCGTTCGGCCCGCTGGTGGACGCGGTGACGGCGACGTCGGCCCCGTCGCACACCCTGGCCGCCGTGGTGCTGCCGGGCGGGCGCGTGGCCCCGCCGATGCTCCGGGTCGCGGCGCTCGACGACCACGTGGAGGCGCTGGTCAAGGCGGTACGGGAGGTGGCGCGCCGGTCCGGCGCACCGGCCCGCCCGGTGGACGGCCAGCACGGCCCGGGGGTCTACGCCACGGCCCCGGCGGCCACCACCGTCACGACCCTGCACCCCACCGACTGAGAGCGCGGGTCAGGGGCGGAGGTTGACGATCCAGCCGTAGAGGCCGACGACCCAGAAGGCCAGCGGGACCAGCGCGATGATCAGCATGATCTCCACGATGTCGAGCAGCCGGCCCCAGACCGGGGAGATCCGCTTGCCGGCCACGGTGAGCCCGTAGATCAGGCTCACCACGGCCGCGAGCACCAGGCCGCCGAGGATCAGGCCGAGGCGTACCGCCGTCGAGCTGTTGCCGAACGTGGCGGCGGCGGTCAGGCCGAGCCCCGCCGTGCCGGCGAAGAGCACCGGGGTGCGCTGGGCGCGGCCCAGGAACGGGCGGGCCCGCAGCAGCGACAGCAGGGCCAGCACGAGGCAGAGCAGCACCGCCGGCAGGCTGCCGTGCAGCGCGAGCACGACCTGGGCGCCGAGCACCAGCAGCGACACCGTCCAGAGCAGGCCGGTCAGGAACTCGTCGGCCCGCTCGCTGAGCTGGAGGACCTGCCGGCCGTCCACCGACTCGGTGTCGCTCTTCAGGTCGTCGGGGCCGGTCGGGATGGACGGGACCGGCAGCCGGGCCAGCCGGTACGCCGCCATCGGCAGCGCCGGGACCGCGCCGAACGCGACCGCGGCGACGACGGCGGCGGCGGCCGGCGCGTCGGTGTCGAAGGCGAGGCTGACCAGCGCGCCGAGGCCGGTGGCCGCGCCGACGGCGACCGCGCCGAAGAAGAGCGGGAGCCGGTCGCCGACGGCCAGCGCGGCCACCGCCGCGCAGAGCACCACCGCCGTGGCGCCGAGGAGCACGTGCGGGGCGGCCAACCCGGTGAGCGGGCGGTCGCCGGCGAGCAGCAGCAGGCCGCCGACCCCCGCGTACACCAGGCCGACGACCCCCAGCACCGACCCGGTCGCGCTGTCGGCGGCGGCCCGGGACAACACGGCCGCGGCGACCACCAGGGCGACCGCCACGACCAGCGCGGCCAGCGCGCCGGGCAGGTGCGGCGGCCCGGTGAACAGCGCCGCCACCGCGCCGGCGCCGAGCGCCGCCGCGGCGAAGAGCACCGCGAAGGAACGGGTGGTGCCGACCTGCCAGGCGCCCGGGCGCTGGTTGGTGGCGGTGGCCACGGCGTCGACCACGTCGTCGAAGACGATCTCCGGCGCGGTGGCGGACCGGGGGTTGAAGTAGAGCACCTCGCCGTCGCGGATGCCGAGCTGCGTGGCGGTCCGGCCGCCGTCCAGCGGCTGGCCGCCCAGCCGGGCCAGGCTCCAGCCGCCGTGCCGCACCCCCTCGTCGGCCAGGTCCTCACCCGCGTAACGGAGCAGGGTCGGCAGCAGGTCGGCGAGCGGTACGTCCGACGGCAGCGCGAGGTCCATCCGCGTGCGGGGCGCCACGATGGTGATCCGGCTCAGGCCGCCGGTCGCCGTCTTCGTCGCCACAGTGGCCTCCTCGCGCTCTCTTCGATCACCCCTGGCCGGCGGCACCGACGCACGGGTTCCTGACGCCCACGGGAGATTACCTACGATGGCGGGCACGTACGATGCCCACCCGACGACTCCGGTCGCTCGCCGAACTTCATCAGGGCCGCTTCTGGGAGGAGACAGCCGTGAGCACGGTGGTGTTCCGCCGGCTCCCGCGTCAGCCGGGGCCTGCGCTGCCGCGAGGCGAGGTGCTGCTGGAGTCGCCTCCGGAGCTGCCCGAGCCGACCCCGCGCGGGATGGGGCAGCTACTGATGATCCTGCCGATGGTCTGCGGCGTGGGCGCCATGGCGTTCCTCTACGCCGGCCGGGGCGGCGGCACGATGACCTACATCGCCGGCGGGCTCTTCGGCGTCTCAATGCTGGGCATGGCGATCGGGTCGCTGAGCAACGGCAACAACGACAAGGCCGAACTCAACGCCGACCGGCGCGACTACATGCGCTACCTGGCCCAGATGCGCAAGCGCACCCGGCGCGCCGCCGAGCAGCAGCGGGCGGCGATGGCCTGGCGGCACCCGGAGCCGGACGCGCTCTGGTCGATCGCCGCCTCCCGGCGGCTGTGGGAGCGGCGGATCACCGAGGACGACTTCGGCGAGACCCGGATCGCCACCGGCCCGCAGCGCCTGGCCGTGGAGATCGTCCCGCCCGAGACCAAGCCGGTCGAGGACCTGGAGCCGATGAGCGCCATCGCGCTGCGTCGCTTCGTCCGCGCCCACTCGAGCGTGCCGGACCTGCCGACCGCGCTCTCCGTGCGGGCCTTCAGCCGGGTGGTGCTGCGCGGCGACCGGGAGCCGGTGCTCGACCTGACCCGGGCCGCGCTCGGCCAGCTCGCCACCTTCCACGCCCCGGACGACATGGTCGTCGCGATCGTCGCCGCGCCGGACCGGCAGCCCTCCTGGGACTGGGTGAAGTGGCTGCCGCACAACCACCACAGCGCCCGCACCGACGCGGCGGGCGCCCGCCGGATGGTCTTCGCGAGCCTCGCCGAGGCCGAGGAGGCGCTCGCCGGCGAGCTGGCCGGCCGGCCCCGGTTCGCGCCGGAGGCGAAGCCGCTGACCAGCGCGGCACACCTCGTGGTGGTGATCGACGGCGGCGAGGTCTCGGCGGCCTGCCAGCTCATGGGGCCGGGGCTGCTCGGCGCGACCGTGATCGACCTCTCCGGCACCGTGCCCCGGGACGCCGGCCGCTGGCTGCTCTGCCTCGACGTGGGCGACGGCAGCTCCCTCGAACTGGTCCGCGGCACGTCCTCGTCGCGGCTCGGCCGGCCCGACCGGCTCACGGAGGCCGCCGCCGAGGGGCTGGCCCGGCAGATCGCCCCGTACCGGCTGTCGCAGCAGCAGACCACGTCGGACGAGCCGCTGGCCAAGAGCATGGAGCTGCCGGACCTGCTCGGCGTCGGCGACGCCGCCTCCGTCGACGTGCAGCAGACCTGGCGCCCGCGCAGCCACCGCGACCGGCTGCGCATCCCGCTCGGCGTCGGGCCGGACGGCAACGTGGTCGAGCTGGACTTCAAGGAGTCCGCGCACGAGGGCATGGGCCCGCACGGCCTGATCATCGGCGCGACCGGTTCCGGCAAGAGCGAGCTGCTGCGCACGATCGTCGGCGCGCTGGCGGTGACGCACTCCTCCGAGGAGCTCAACTTCGTCCTGGTCGACTTCAAGGGTGGCGCCACCTTCGCCTCACTGGACGCGCTGCCGCACACCAGCGCGGTGATCACCAACCTGGCCGACGAGCTGCCGCTGGTCGACCGCATGAAGGACGCGCTGGCCGGCGAGATGACCCGCCGCCAGGAGGTGCTGCGGGCCGCCGGCAACTACGTCTCCCGCTACGACTACGAGAAGGCCCGGGCCGCCGGCGAGCCGCTGGACCCGATGCCCAGCCTGCTCATCATCTGCGACGAGTTCAGCGAGCTGCTCGCCGCGAAGCCCGACTTCATCGACCTCTTCGTGATGATCGGCCGGCTGGGCCGGTCGCTCGGCGTGCACCTGCTGCTGGCCAGCCAGCGGCTGGAGGAGGGCAAGCTGCGCGGCCTGGACACCCACCTGTCGTACCGGATCGGTCTGCGCACCTTCTCGGCGGTGGAGAGCCGGATCGTGCTCGGCGTGCCGGACGCGTACGAGCTGCCCAACGCCCCCGGCCACGGCTACCTGAAGACCGACACCACCACCATGCTGCGGTTCCGGGCCGCGTACGTGTCCGGGCCGTACCGGGCCCCGGGGCAGGCCGCCGTGTCGTCACGGGCGCTGGTGCAGCGCCGGATCGTCCGGTACGGGGTGGACTTCGTGCCGGTGCAGAACCCGACCCTGCCGGTGCCGGACGCGCTCGAGCCGGAGCAGCCCACCGACGGCAAGGCCGTGGCGATGCTGGACGTGCTGATCGACCGGCTCAAGGGGCGGGGCCGCCCGGCGCACCAGGTCTGGCTGCCGCCGCTGGCGGAGCCGCCGGGCCTCGGCGAGCTGCTGCCGCCGCTGAGCGTCGACCCGAGGTACGGCCTCTGCACCGCCTCGTGGGTCGGGCGCGGGCGGCTGGCCGCTCCCGTGGGCATCGTGGACCGGCCGTACGAGCAGCGCCGTGACCCGATGCTCGTGGACCTGGCCGGCGCCGGCGGCAACGTGGTGATCGTCGGCGCCTCGCTCAGCGGCAAGAGCACGATGCTGCGTTCCATGCTCGCCTCGCTCGCGCTCACCCACACCCCGCGCGAGGTGCAGTTCTTCTGCCTCGACTTCGGCGGTGGCGCGCTGCGCAGCCTGGACGGGCTGCCGCACACGGCCGGCGTGGCCGGGCGGCGGGACACCGAGGCCGTGCGCCGCACGGTGGCCGAGGTGGTGGCCGTGCTGGACGAGCGGGAGAACCGGTTCGCCCAGCACGGCATCGACTCGGTGGCCAGCTACCGCCGGCGTCGGGCGGCCGGGGAGTTCGCCGACGACCCGTTCGGCGACGTCTTCCTCGTCGTCGACGGCTGGAACACCCTGCGCCAGGAGTACGAGGAGCTGGAGCAGACCATCACCACCCTGGCCAACCGCGGCCTGGGCTTCGGCGTGCACGTGGTGCTGACCGCCGTGCGGTGGGCGGAGATCCGGATCAACATGCGGGACCTGCTCGGCACGAAGCTGGAGCTGCGCCTCGGTGACGCCAACGAGTCGGAGATCGACCGGCGGGCGGCGGCGAACGTCCCGACCGGTTCGCCCGGGCGCGGCCTCACCCGCGACAAGCTGCACTTCCTGACCGCCATCTCCCGGATCGACGGCCGGCGCGACATCGACGACCTGACCGAGGCGTCCGTCGCCCTGTCCCGGCACGTCGCGGAGGCATGGAAGGGCCAGCCGGCGCCGAAGGTACGGCTGCTGCCGCGCCGGCTGCACCTCAGCGAGCTGGCCCGGGTCGTCGACCGGTCGGCGCCCGGCCTGCCCATCGGCGTCAACGAGTCGGCGCTGGCCCCGGTCTACCTCGACCTCGTCAACGAGCCGCACCTGACGGTCTTCGGCGACGCCGAGTGCGGCAAGACCAACCTGCTGCGGCTGATCGCGCGGGGCATCACGGAGCGGTACACGCCGGCGCAGGCGCGGCTGGTCATCGCCGACTACCGGCGCGGTCTGCTCGGTGCCGTCGAGGGGGACCACCTGCTCGACTACGCGCCGTCGAACCAGGTGTTCGCGCAGGGGCTCGGCTCGATCCGCAGCGCGCTGTCCAACCGGCTGCCCGGCCCGGACGTCACCACCGCGCAGCTGCGCGACCGCAGCTGGTGGAAGGGGCCGGACCTCTACATCCTGGTCGACGACTACGACCTGGTCGCCTCGGGCGGGAACAACCCGCTCAGCGCCCTGCACGAGCTGCTGCCCCAGGCGCGCGACATCGGCCTGCACCTGATCATCACCCGGCGGGTGGGTGGCGTGGCCCGGGCGCTCTACGAGCCGGTCCTGCAGCGCCTGCGCGAGCTGGACCAGCCCGGCCTGCTGATGTCCGGCAACCGGGAGGAGGGCGCGGTCTTCGGCACGCTGCGGCCGAGCCCGCAGCCGCCGGGCCGGGGGACGCTGGTGCGCCGGCGCGACGGCCAGCAGCTCATCCAGACCGCCTGGGCGGAGCCCGTCTGACGAGCCGGCCTGCTGCGGGGTCGGCCGGGGGGTGATCGCATCCGGTAACCTGCGGCACGAGCGCCGCAGCCGACGAGAGGACCGTGTTGAGCACATCGTGGACGCCGGGCGCGGGAGCGGCCGGACTCGAGGGCCTCCTGCGGCAGGCGCAGGAGCAGCAGCGCCGGCTGGCGGACTTCCAGCGGCAGCGCGCCGAGCTGCGGGTCACCGGGGAGAGCCCGGACGGCCTGGTCCAGGTCACCGTCGACGGTGACATGAAGGTCGGCGACATCGAGCTCGACCCCCGGGCCATGCGGCTGGACAGCTTCACCCTGGTCGAGTCGCTCCAGGCGGCGATCGACGCCGCCTACGCCGCGCACGCCGAGCGGCAGCGCGAGCTGGTGGAGGAGATGGTCGGCGGCGGGGACCTGGTCCGGCGGGCCGAGGCGGGGAAGGTGACCCCGGAGGAGTGGTTCCGCCAGTTCGGGGTGGACATCAACGACCCGCTGCGCCGGCTGCGCGGCTGACGACGAAGGGGGAGGACAGTGGCGAACACGGTCGACGTCGGCGCGATCAGGGATGCCGCGAAGAAGCTCGCCGCCGAGGACGGCCCGAAGGCGTTCCTGCGGAACGCGAAGGAGAAGCTGGACGAGGTCAAGCTCTCCGGCATGTCCATGACCATCCTGGGCATCGGCGCCGTGGGCAGGCACAACGCGGTGATCGACGAGCACGTCGACAACCTGAGCAAGGGCGTCGAGCACCTGCAGAGGGCGGCCGACAACCTTCAGCAGACCGCAAGCAACTGGGAGAAGTCGGACCAGCCCTGGGTGGTCAAGTGACCTCGCGGGCGCAGGACGCAGGGAGGCGCTGATGCCGGAGATCCTGATCGCCAATTCCTCGGGCTCGGTGGTGGGGACGCACAGTGTCGCGGCGCAGACCGCGCCGGTGCGTACGCTGGCCGGGGCGGCCCGGGCCAACTGGATGTGGCTGGCCGGCGCCGGCATCCTCATCGCCGCCATCGTCCACCTCGAGTCCTTCGACAACGACGAGATCTCCAAGGCCGTCAAGAACTGGGGCGACGCGGCCGCGTATCTCGGCGGCGACCAGTTCGGCAAGGCGATGGAGAGCGTGCCGCCGTCCGCCGAGGAGTGGAACTTCGAGGACCGCGAGGCGTTCGACACGTTCGTGCAGCAGCTCAACATGGAGGTCGCGGCTCTCGCCGAGGCGCTCAACGCCAACAAGGACGCGTTGCAGGGCCTCCAGGACCACTACAACTCCGTGATCGACGCGCTGGTCGCCGTGTTGACGACGATCCTGATCGCGGTGATCGCGGCGGTGGCGCTCCAGGCGTTCCCGCCCACCATCCCGCTGGCGAACGCGATCGGGGTGGCCGGCCTGACCGCCAGCATGGCGATCATCGCGCTCGTCTTCCAGGACATCGGTTCGGTGCTCTCCACCATCTCGAGCTCGTTCCGGGGGGCCGAGGCGCACCAGTTCACCGCCGAGTCCAAGCCGGGCTTCGCCTCGGGGCCCGATCCCGACATCAAGGACATCAAGATCGACTGGGTGCAGGATTCGGGGTTCTACGCGGCCTGAGCGGCCGCACGAAAGGTGGGCGGCGCCGTGGCGTGGCAGGCAGTCTTGTTCGTGTACGCACTGGTCGCCGTCATGCTCTTCGTCGTGCTGGGAGTGGTCGCGCGGCTGACCCGCTCGCGTCTGGCCCAGCGGTTGGCGGAGATCGCCGTGCTCAGCAGCGCGGCCGCGTTCGCGGTGGCGCTCGGTTCCGTCGCGGACGACGGACTGCAGTGGACCCTGGTGGTGCTGCTGGGCCTCATATTCGTGGGGGGCCTGGTGATGCACGTCCGCTCGTACTCCCGTTCCTCCTAGGGGACGTGCCGTCGAGCGGCTGGCAGGCAGGCTGGGGCAGGGCTGCGCGGACTGGACGGCGTCCGCTACGGTCTTGGCTGAGTGTCCGTCGGTGGGGTGATTGCCTTGCGGCGGGGGAGGACGCGGCGACTGCGCCGCCACAAAAAGACGGAAGGGTGTGAAGCATGGCGTTCGAGGTCGAAGCAGCGACTCTGCATACCGCCGCGGGTGACGTGCGCTCCACGCGCAGCGAGGTCGACGGCGAGCTGAAGAAGCTGTGGAACGTGGTCGACGACCTGGCCATCGCCTGGAAGGGGCAGGCGTCCACCGGCTTCCAGTCGCTGATGCAGCGCTGGAACGAGGACACGGGCAAGCTGCTGACGGCGATGGACAACATCGCCGACCTGCTCGACAAGTCGGGTACGACGCACCAGGTCAACGACGAAGAGCAGCAGCAGATGCTGGACAAGTTCCACTCTGCACTCAACCCGTGATCCGCCGAGACGAGCAGGGGAGGAACTCATGAGCATCAAGGTTGACTACGCGGTCCTCGAGAGCAGCAACCAGCAGATGATGGCCATCTCGCGGACCATCGACGAGAAGCTGGACACGCTGCGGTCGATGCTGTCGAAGCTCCAGTGGGACGGTGAGGACCGTGCCGCGTACGAGCAGCACCAGGCGCAGTGGGACGCCGCCGTCCGGGACATCAACAAGATCCTGAACGACATCGGTGGCGCGGTGGGCATCGCCCGCGAGAACTACGTCAGCACCGAGATGAGCAACGCCAAGGCGTGGAACTGACACGATCGCCGACGCGGCTCCGGTCCGGTTCGACCGGGCTGGAGCCGCGTCGCGTTGTGCGCCGATAGGTCCTGGGAGAGTCATGCGTGCGAGGAAGCCTTCGCGGCCGTTGTTCAGGGTGGCCGTCGCCGCGGTGGCGTTGGCCGTCGGCGCCGGGACCGGCCCGCTGCTCGCGCCCGACCCGGCACGCGCCGACACCGTGCGCGGCCTCCAGTGGTACCTCGACTCGCTGAAGATCCCCCAGGCGCACAAGGTGACCAAGGGCAAGGGTGTCACCGTCGCCGTCATCGACACCGGCGTCGACCCGAACCTGCCCGATCTGCGCGGCCAGGTGCTGCCGGGCAAGGGTGTGACGGCCGGCGCGGCCCCCGACGGCCGCCGCGACGACGACACCAGGTTGGCCCACGGCTCGGCGATGGCGGGGATCATCGCGTCCAGGGGTGGCGGCGCGATGCGCCACCTGGGCATCGCCCCGGAGGCGAAGATCCTGCCCGTCTCCATGGGCGACTCCTTCAACTCGGGTGACCTCTCGGAGGGCATCCGCTGGGCGGCCGACGCTGGCGCGGACGTGATCAGCATGTCCGTCGGCGCCGAGGCGCAACCCACCCCGGCCGAGGTCGCGGCCGTCCGCTACGCCCTCGACAAGGACGTCGTGCTGGTCGCCTCGGCCGGCAACCGGAAGCAGGGCGACCGTCGTGTCAGCAGCCCGGCCAACATCCCCGGCGTCATCGCGGTGACCGGCCTGGCGAAGGACGGGGGGCACTTCGCCGAGAGCGTCGGCGGGCCGGAGGCGGTGCTCGCCGCGCCGATGGAGGACATCATCTCCCCCCGGCCGAAGTCCGTCTCGCCCAACGGCTACGGCCTCGGCAGCGGCACCAGCGACGCCGCCGCCATCACCGCCGGCGTGGCGGCGCTGGTCCGGGCGAAGTACCCGGACCTCGACGCGGCCAACGTGGCGAACCGGCTGATCCGCACCGCCCGCGACAAGGGCCCGGCCGGCCGCGACAGCCAGTACGGATTCGGCGCGATCGATCCGCTCGCCGCGCTGACCCGGTCCGTCCCGGCGGTGGACGCGCACCCGCTGCTCGCCGGCGCCGCGACCGGTGCCGCCCCGTCCGCCGGCGCGGTCGACCCGGCGGAGGACGACGGGCCGGCCGTGTCGTTCAGCATGAAGAAGGGCCCGGGTGCGCTGATCCAGGCGGCATTCTGCCTGGCCGTGCCCCTCGTCCTGCTGATCGTCGTGATCGTGCTGGTGCGCCGGTCCCGCCGGAAGGCGACGGCCGGCCCGCCCGGCTATTCCCCGTCGGCCGGCCCGCTCCGCTATCCGCCACCCGGCGGTCCACAGGCCGGCCCGCCCGGCTACCCGCCGCCTCCCGGTCACCCGCCGGCCGGCGCCCCGGGGGTGCCGCCCCACATCCCGCAGTTCGGTACGCCCGGCAACCCGCCGACCGGCGGAGCACCGACGGGCCTGCCCGTTCCGCCCCAGGCGGGACCTCCGCCCGGGTACGGCCCGATGCCCACCGGCGGGCCCGATCCGTACGGCGTGCCACCGGTGCCCCAGGCCGATGCCTGGCAGCCACCCGGCACCGCGCCGACGGCACCGCCACCTCCGCCGGCTCCCGGCGGGCACCAGCAGTAAGCCAGATTGTCAGTCGGCGACGGGGAGGAACCGATGACGGAAGACCGGACGAGCCCACGGGTGGACAGGACGGAGCAGCCGGAAGAGCTCCGGGTGGACACCCCCTACATGCCCATCACCCCGCTGGCACCCACGGTGCACATCAGCGGCATCACGATGGACAACGTCAACCGGGCGCAGACGCCCTCCGGCCTGGTGCCGGGGGCGGGCGAGAGCGGCGACAACACCGAGTGGGACGCGTCCAGCCTGGACAGCGCCATCGAGTGGCTCGAGTCGCACGCCTCGTTCTTGAACAAGCAGTCGTACACGATGGTCGAGATCCAGGACAAGATGGGCGGCACGGCCGGCGGCGCCGGCGTGAACGCCGTGGGTGGCGGGGCTTCGAGCCCGCTCGGTGGCTTCGACCGGGCGGGGGACCTCGCCCGCAAGCACTCCAGCCTGTTCACCAGCACGCAGCAGAACGTCCGCAAGCTCGCCGAGGACCTCTACAAGGCGGCGAACGCGCTGCGTGAGGTCAAGGAGAACTACGAGACGGCGGAGAAGGCCAACGCCATGTCCGCGGCCGAGATGGAGCGCGCCTTCAGCGAAGCCGCCACCAGCGGATCCAACGGCTGAACGGGGAGGGTGACAGGATGCCGAGCTGGGAAGAGATGTGCCAGCAGGTCGTCATTGCGGGCCGGCCGGGCGACGTCGCCAGTGCCGCGCTGGGCTGGGACCAACTGCTGAAGAACCTAACCTCCGTCAAGGAGAGCCTGGAGAAGAACGTCAAGGACCTGGGCGAGGTGTGGAAGGGGCCGGCGTACGACTCCTTCAAGACCCACGTCGAGCAGATCGCGAAGGACACCGGCCGGATCGTCGAGGACGCCGAGGGCCAGAACGGCATCGTCCGGTCGCTCAACGACGCCGCCGACAAGCTGAGCGCCGCGCAGGCCGAGTTCCCCATTCCGGCGAGCTGCGTCAACGACGTGCTGGAGGCGCGCAACGGCCGCCTCGTGATCAGCACCGGCTTCTTCGAGATGAAGGTCAAGCCCGACTTCCTCGGGCTGCTCGATCCGCTCACCTCGCTGGCGGACTGGATCAACGACAAGTCGGATGAGGCGGCCAAGGTCTACAACCAGATCAGCGGCGAGTACACGACGATCGACTCCGGTACGCCCGGCCAGACCACGCCGCTCGGCGTCCAGAGCCCCGAGGTGGAGACGCCGAACCTCGGCGGTGGCCCCGGCGCCGGCAGCGTCGGCGGCGCACCCAGCATGGGTGGGATGCCCTCGACCGGCGGCATGCCGGGCGGCGGCATGCCGTCGCTCAGCGGGGCCGGCATGCCCGAGACTGGGACCACCGGCATCGGCTCCACCGCGCACCCCAACCTGACCGGCGGCGGCTACGACCCCAACGGCGGCTACGACCCGAGCGACGTCTACACGCCGAGCACCGACAGCCTCGCCGACGACTACGGCAGCGGTCTGGCCGGGGCCGGTGCCCCGACCGTTCCCGCCCTCGGCGGCGGCGGTGGCGGCGGCCTGCCCAGCACCTCCGGGCTCGGCGCCGGTGGCGGGCTGGGTGGCGGTGGCGGCGGACTGGGTGGCGGTGGCGTGATCCCGGGCGGCGGCTCGCTCGGCCGGCCGGTGAGCCCCAACATGGGGCCGATGATGGGCGGCGGCGGGGCCGGCGCCAATCGCGGTGGCGGCCGGGGCGCCGGTGGCAAGCTCGGCGCCGGCGGCAAGCTCGGCGCGGGTGGCATGGCACCGATGATGGGCGGTGCGGCCGGTGGGGCCGGCCGCGGTGGCGGCCGCGCGGGTGCCGCCGGTGCGGGCGCCAAGGGCGTCGGTGTGGGCGCACGGGGCGTCGGTGGCATGGCCGGCATGGGTACCGGCGCCGGCTACGGCGAGGAGGAGCTTCCTCGTAACACCTGGCTGGAGGAGGACGAGGACGTGTGGGGTGCGGACGGCGGCGGTACGCCCGGCATCCTGCGCTGACAGCGTCGGCTGAGCGCCGTCCACCGCACCGGTGGGCGGCGCTCAGCGCTGTCCGGCTGGACGTGCGGCACCCGAGCCCCGGGACTTGCTCGTCCCGTCGGCGCGGTGGTGCCGGAACGAGGGGCGTCAGCCGGTCGTGGCGTCCGCTCCGGACGGGCGGCGGCCCGGACGCCAGCCCCGGCGTCGCCCGCGGATCAGGATCGGCTTGACGGAGAGCAGCAGCGCGGCGACGAGCGCGCCGACGGCGGCGGCCCAGACCGCGACGGTGCCCTGCCAGGCGAGCGGGTCCGCGGTGGAGGGCGGTGCCGGCATCGCGCCGGCCGGCGGGTCGGTACGCGTGCCGAGCAAACTCGCCACCGCCCGGTACGGATTCACCACCCCGTGGCCGACCTCGGCGTTCTTCCCCTCGGGCGGGCTGTCGGCCGTCCGGATCAGCCGGTCGGCGACCTGCTCCGGGCCGAGGTCCGGGTGGGCGGCCCGGACCAGCGCGGCCACCCCGGAGACGTACGCGGCGGCGAAGCTGGTGCCGCCCTGCGGCTCGGCCAGGTAGCCGTCGCCCCCGGGGGCCGGGCCGAGGATGTTCAGCCCGGGTGCCGCGAGGTCGACGTAGTCCCCGCTCACCGAGCTGCCCACGTGGCCGCCCTCCTCGTCGACCCCGGCGACCGCGATCACCCCGGGGTAGGCGGCCGGGAACGCGGGCCGGTCCTGCTGGTTCTCCTGGCGGTTGCCGGCGGCGGCCACCACGACCACCCCCTCGTCGAGGGCGTAGCGGACCGCGTCGGCCAGTTCCTGCCGGTCCAGGGTCACCAGCGACAGGTTGATCACGTCGGCGCCGTTTCGCACCGACCACCGGATCGCCTCGGCGATCTGCCCCGGCAGCCCCTCGTCGGCGGTGGTCTTGGTGTCGGGCAGGACGCGTACCGGAAGGATCCTGGCCTGCGGCGCGATGCCGCTGAACGACGCGCCGGTGCCCTCCTTCCCGGCGATGATGCCGGCGACGATGGTGCCATGCCCGGCCAGGTCGCAGCGGCCCTCCTGCTGCGGCAGGCCGTTGAAGTCCCGGCCCACCCTGACCTGGCCCTTGAGGGCGGGATGGCTGGCGGAGACGCCGGAGTCGATGACCGCCACCGTGACGCCGGCACCACGGGAGATCCGCCAGGCCGACGAGGGTTCGAGTCTCCTCAGCGGCCACGGCGTCTCGGCGGGAGCGGCGACGCCGGGGGGCCCGCAGCGGGGGACCGCCGCCGAGGCGGGCGACGGAGCGACGACGGCGGTGCCGAGCAGGGCCGCGGCCGCTCCACAGAGGACCGCGCGGGCACCGCGCCCGGGTCGGCGGGCCGGCTCGGTCCCGCCCGGTCGGAAACTCTCGCGCACGCGGTGAGATTACCGCCGCGGACCGGAGGCGCGCCGCCGCCTCCGCGGCGGGCGGCGGCGCGACCGGCTGATGGTGGCCTGGTGGCCGGAACTTCCGGCGGCCGGCGGCGCGGGCCCGGCCGTCAGGGGCGCTCGGTGGCCTCGGCCGGTTGCTGCTCGTCGGTGAAGAGGGCGAGCAGGGCGCCGACCTGCCGGTCCGCTTCGGCGGGGTGCCGGAACCGGCCGGCGGGGTTGAGCGTGTACTCGTTGCGTCGGCCCACCCGGGTGCGGTACAGGTAGCCGCCGGCCTCCAGGTCGGCGACGATCGCCTGGGCGGCCCGCTCGGTGACGCCCACCTCGTCGGCGACGTCGCGGAGCCGGGCGGTGGGGTTGCGGGCGATGGCGAGCAGCACGTGCCCGTGGTTGGTGAGGAACGTCCAGTTGCGGGTGCTCCCGTTCTCCCCTGTCGTCGCCATGTCCGTCATCGTATGGCCCTTGCTTCGTGTCTGCCCTGTGCCCTTGCGGCGGGCGGGTGCGTGAGCGCCACCGCACTCCGGCCCGCCGAACGTATGAAACGCATATCACGCATCCCTTGACGTATCTTGCGTTGCGTGTGACGGTGGTGGCAGCCCGCGTCCAGCGTCGGCCCGGGTGACCAGGCCGTTCACGTGAGGTAGCGAGGTGTGGGATGAGTCGTCCCGGATCGCCAGGTACTCAACCGGGCCCGGAGCGGACGCTCCCGGTGCCGGGCGCGGGCGATGCCGCGGCCGACGTCGGTACCCCGTTCGCCGCCCCCGCGAGTCCCGAGCAGGCGCTCGCCGAGCTGCACGCCGGCAACCGGCGGTTCGTGACCGGCGCCCCGCGCCACCCCAACCAGGACGCCGGGCACCGCGCCGCGGTCGCCGACGGCCAGCACCCCTTCGCGGTGATCGTCGGCTGTTCCGACTCCCGGCTCGCGGCCGAGATCATCTTCGACCGGGGCCTGGGTGACCTCTTCGTGGTCCGCACCGCCGGGCACACCATCGGCCCCGAGGTGCTGGGCAGCGTGGAGTACGCCGTCACGGTCCTGGGCACGCCGCTGGTGGTCGTGCTCGGGCACGACTCCTGCGGGGCCGTCCAGGCGGCACGTGCGGCGGACGCCACCGGCACCCCGCCGGTCGGGCACCTGTGCGCCGTGGTCGACGCGGTGGTGCCCAGCCTGCGCCGGGCCGCCGCCGAGGGCGTGGACGACATCGACCGGATCGTCGACATCCACATCGCGCACACCGTCGAGGCGATGCTGGGCCGCTCCGCCGTGCTCGCCGCCGAGGTGGCCGCCGGTCGCTGCGGGGTGGTCGGCATGTCGTACCGGCTGACCGCCGGCGAGGTGCGGACGGTGGCCGCGGTGCCCGCCCGCGCGGTCGACGCGCCGGAGCCGGCGGCCAGCGCCGCGCTCGCCTGATCCCCCGGCCCTCCGCCGGTCGGCCCTCGGCCCCGCCCGCGGCGCCCTACCGCGCCGCGCTGTGCCCCGTCGTGCGGTGCCCCGTCGTGCGGTGCCCCGTCGTGCGGTGCCCCGGAGTGCCGTGCCCCGCCGTGTCGTGCCCCGGAGTGCCGTGTCGCGGCGCGAGGGCCCGTCTCCCGCCCGTTCCGGCCTGCGGCCTGTCCCGACCCGCCGTTCCCGCGGCCGGTCCCACGCGACGCCACAGGGCCGCCGCGCGTCCGGCGGGGCGGCCCTGTGGGTGGGGTCTCGGCTAGAGCAGTGAGACGTGCACGTGGTCGGTGTGGTTCGACGGGCCGCTGTAGGACTTCCAGCCGGTCGCCGGGAACCAGATCTGCCGGTTCCAGATCACGTAGTAGATGCCGAGCCGGTCGGCGTTACGGACCAGGAAGGCGGTCAGGTTGTTGCCGTACATGTATGTGTCGTCGTTGTGCCAGGGGGAGAAGCCGCTGCGTTGCAGCGACCAGTCGCAGGCCCGGCCCTTCGGGTGCTCGTACGGCCCGCCGGAGCGGTAGCAGCCGACGAACCGGTTGAAGCCGGCCCGCCTGACCTCCTTGTACATGTGCAGGGTGCGCGCGGTGATTCGGCCGGAGGTGGTGGGGTCGTCCTCGGTGGCTGACAGCGGCCGCCAGTCGCCGTCGGCCGTGCGACCCGGCGCCATCCGGGCCACCGGCGAGGTGGCGACCACCTTGCCGTCGGTCAGCCCCCTGCCGCCGACCAGCGCGAGCGCCTTCTCCGCCTCGCGCTTGCCGCGCGCCAGTTCGTTCTTCAGCTTCTGCTGCTCGCGCACCTCGGCGTCGACCGCCAGCTTGGCCTGCTTGGCGCGGTCCCTGATCGCGTTCACCTCGGCCAGCTTCTTGGAGTTGACCAGGTTGATCTCGTCGAGGGCGGCGGCGCGGCGGACGAACGAGTCGGGGCTGGCGGTGTCCAGCAGCATCGACACCGCGCCGATCCGCCCGGTTCGGTAGGACTGGGCGGCGATCTGGCTCACCTGCGGGGCGAGCGCGTCCAGTTCGGCCTGTGCCCGGTCGACTTCCAGGGCCAGTTCGAGTTGGCGCTCCTCCGACTTCTTCAGCTTCGCCTGGGCCTGCACATAGGACCGGTTGCGGGCCTCGATCAGGTCGTCGAGCAGCTTGGGCTCGTCGTCCCCGTGCCCGGAGGGCTTGGGCGGGGTGGGCGCGGCCGCCGCCGGGAGGGGCCCGGCAAAGACCGCCAGGGCGGCGAGCACGGCCACCACGGGCGTCAACCAGCGGCGTAGGGGTGCCGTCACAGTTTTCCCTTCCGTCGACCGCCGACCGGGTTAGCTGACGGGTTCGGGGCGGAAGTGGCCCCTACCGCTGTCGCGGATTCACCCCACGTACCTGGGTCCCCGGCTCGCCTGGCGGCGATTGGGCGGCGGCACCGCAGGCGCCGCTGCGCGCCTTCGGCGGTGACCGGCAGCGAGGTTACCCGAGAGCACTCCCGGGGATCTACGTCCCTAAGCCGACTAAATGCGTTATTTCGTAATGGCGGAGGGTGAGCAGTGACGCGTTTATCAGGTCGGGCGTCCTGATCGGTCACGCTGAGGAGTGTCACCATGCGGTGTCCGTGCTCCTGTCCCGGCCGGGCCATCCGCCGGGAGCGGCGGACGGCGCGTCCGCGGCGCGCGGCCCGCTGAGCGCCTCCAGCGCCTCGGACCGGTCGGCCGCCGGCCGGGGCGTCGGCGCGGGCACGGACGCCGCTCGGTCCGTGGCGTCCCCGCCCCGCCGGCCCGCCGCGGTCACCACGGCCGCCAGCCCGGTGGTCAGCGGCACGGCGGCGATCAGGCCCAGGGTGGCGACCGCGCTGCGGACGATCTCCTGAGCCAGGAACTCGCTGGTGAGGATCTGGGTCACCGCCCGCGAGTCGGCGGTCAGCAGGAGCAGCACCGGCAGCGAGGCGCCGGCGTACGCCAGCACGATGGTGTTCACCGTCGAGGCGATGTGCGCCCGGCCGACCCGGGTCGCCGCCCGGTAGAGCTGGATCCGGGACAGCCCGGGGTTGGCGTGCGCCAGCTCGGTGACCGTGGCGGCCTGGGTGACCGTGACGTCGTCGAGCACGCCGAGGGAACCGATGATGATCCCGGCCAGCAGCAGGCCATGCAGGTCGACGTCGGCCTGGTACATCGACAACGTGGTGGCGTCCTCGCTGCCGAACCCGGTCAGGTGGGTCGCGGCGGTGGCGATCGTGCCGAGGACGCCGGTCAGCACCAGGCTGCCCAGCGTGCCGAGCACGGCGACCGAGGTCTGCGCGGTCACCCCGTGGGTCAGGTAGAGCACCACGAACATGATCAGAGCGGCGCCGACGACCGCGACCAGGAGTGGTGGGTTCCCGGCGCTGATGCCGGGCAGCACGAAGGTCAGCAGGATGGCGAAGCTCGCCGCCAGGCCCGCCAGCGCGGCCAGCCCGCGCCACCGCCCGAAGGCGACGATCGCCGCCGCGAAGAGCGCGACCAGCCAGAGCAGCGGCTTGCCGCGCTGGTGCTCCGCGATGTTGTAGGTGCTGGCCGTGGGATCGGCGGGGTCGGTGAGCTCGACCAGGATGATCTCGTCGCCCACGGCGACGGTCGGCGCGCCGGGTCCGGCCGGCACCGGCGTCTCCACCTGCTGGCCGGCGTCGGGGCCGTCCTCGACCCGCACGGTGACCGTGCCGCAGGGGCCCTGCGCCGCGTCCGGGCTCCCCTCCGGCGTCTCCGGGGCGGGCGGGCAGGGCTCCGTCACCACCCGCGTCACCGTCCCGTGGTGGCGGGGCGGCTCGGTGCCGGCGGCGGGATCGCGCGAGTCCCACGGCCAGAGCACCAGCGCCGCGATCACCGTGGCGACGAAGAGGGGCACCACCGTCGCGACGAGGATCCGCCGCACCCCCGGCGGGGCGGACGGAGCGGGACGGGTGTGGTCGGCGCCCATCGAGTGTCTCCCAACGAGTCCAGGGCGGGGTACGTGCCGGCGGGCCGGTCGGTTCAGCGTCGCCGCGTGGCGGGGGACGGGGGTCGCCTCCGCGTGGCGGTGCGGTCACGTACCGCGGTCGTCGGCCCCGGCCCGGTCGTGAACGGTCACCGCCGCCGCCCGGTGGGGGGCGCGGGACGGGCGGTGCGGAATCCGGAGGGCCATCGGCCGAATGGTAGCCATCCCGGGATGCGGGCGCAGGTGGTGCGGGGTGGTGTCGGGACGCGGACGCCGACGGGCCACCTTCGGCGCCGGCTGTTCCCAGGGCGCGCCGCGCGGTGGACGAGCTCGCCCGGGGCGCGAACGCGGGGGCCAAGGCTCTGGCCGGACAGATCGTCGGCACCCAGCAGGCCGAGACCGACACCATGAGGAAGATCCTCGGCCGGCTCTGACCCGGTCGCCCCGGCGTTCCACCCAGGGGGGGCGCCGGGGCCCCGGCGCCGGGCCGCGACCTCCGAACGGGTCGGGACGGGCGTCCGGTGGCGCGGCGGCTGGTCCGCCGGGAGGGGCCCGGCGGCGGTGTCGCCCGGTCAGCCCCGCCTCATCAGGCGGCCGACGTCAGCCCCGCTTCATCAGGCGGCCGACGGCGGCCATCATCTCGGTGGCCATCTCGTCGGTGCGGCCCTCGGCCGCGCCCTCGTGCATGCAGTGCCGGGCGTGCCCGTCGAGCAGGCCGAGCGCGACCTTGTCCAGGGCGGCCTGGATCGCGGAGATCTGGGTGAGCACGTCGATGCAGTAGCGGTCGTCGTCGACCATCTTCTCGATGCCACGGACCTGCCCCTCGACGCGGCGCAGCCGCGCGAGCAGCTGGTCCTTGGTGGCGGTGTAGCCCCTGGTCGGGGCGGGCGTCGGTGTGGTCATGGGGTCGAGGATACCGTACCCCTCGGGGGTATGGTACGGTCGTTCCTGGCCGGGATACCCCCACCGGGTACCGGTACAACGCACAGGCGCCGGTCTGCCTCCGGCTTACCCCTGGGGGGTATAGGCTGGAGGCGTCGAGAGGAGAGTTCGATGACCACCACGACGTACCAGGTGCAGGGCATGACCTGCGGGCACTGCGCCACCTCCGTCAGCAACGAGGTCGGCGCAATCCCGGGCGTCAGTGACGTCCAGGTCGACGTCGCCGCAGGTCGGGTCACCGTCACCAGTGAGGGCCCGTTGGACACCGACACCGTGCGCTCCGCCGTCGACGAGGCCGGTTACGACCTCGTCGGCGTCTGACAGCGAGCACGGGGGAAACGAGGCGCATCATGAACACGGCGACGAAGCTGAGCGGTTTCGCCCTCGGCCTCGCGGTGTTGTTCGGCGCGACGTACGGGGTCGGCCGGGTGGCCGACCCCGTGGCGCCGCCCGCCGAGGCCCCGCACGAGGCCACCGGGGGGCACGGCAACGACGGCGGATCCGGACACGGGGGCGACAACGGCGCAACGGCGCACCTGCCCGGCGGCCTGCTCGTCTCCGACCGCGGGTACACCCTCCGTCCGGTGGACGCCCCGGCCGGGCAGTTCGCCTTCCAGGTCACCGGCCCGGACGGCCGGGCGGTCACCGCGTACGACGTGGCGCACGACAAGCGCATGCACCTGATCGTGGCCCGCCGCGACCTCTCCGGCTTCCGGCACGTGCACCCGGAGATGGCGCCGGACGGCACCTGGCGGGTCGACTCGCCGCTCGCCGGGCCCGGCGTGTGGCGGGCGTTCGCCGACTTCACCCCGACCGGGGGCGAGCCGCTGACCCTCGGCGTCGACGTGACCGTCCCCGGCGCGCTGACCGGGCGGCCCCTGCCCGCGCCGGCGACCAGCACCACGGTCGACGGCTACACCGTCACGCTCACCGGCGCCCCGCAGCCCGGCCGCACCGCCGAGCTGACCCTGACCGTGAGCCGCGGCGGCGCGCCGGTCACCGACCTGGAGCCCTACCTGGGCGCGTACGGCCACCTGGTGGCGCTGCGCCAGGGCGACCTGGCGTACCTGCACGTGCACCCCAACGGCGAGCCCGGTGACGGGCGGACGCGGCCCGGCCCCGAGGTGAGCTTCTCGGCCGAGGTGCCGTCGGCCGGCGCCTACCGGCTCTACCTGGACTTCAAGCACGGCGGCGTCGTGCGTACCGCCGAATTCACCGTCGTCGCCGGCAGTCCGACCGCGCCGGGTGTCCCGGCCACGACGGGCGCCCCGACGGCGGGCACGCCCGCCGCCACGAGCTCCCCGTCCGCCGACGCCGGCCACGGCGTCCCCGGTCACGGGCACGACTGAGGGACCGTGATGACGATCAGCAGCAAGCCCCTGGCGTACGCGCCGAACCAGATCGAGCTGGCGATCGGTGGGATGACCTGCGCCTCCTGCGCCTCCCGGATCGAGAAGAAGCTGAACCGGATGGACGGGGTGACCGCCACCGTCAACTACGCCACCGAGAAGGCCACCGTCCGCTACGCCGACGAGGTCACCCCGGACGACCTGATCGCCACGGTGGAGAAGACGGGCTACACGGCGGCCCTGCCGCCCCCGCCCGCGCCCGCCGGCGGCGAACCGGCCGCCGCGCCGGTGGACGAGCTGCGCGGCCTGCGTACCCGACTCTGGGTCTCGCTCGTGCTCACCGTGCCGGTGATCGTGCTGGCGATGGTGCCCGCCTGGCAGTTCGACTTCTGGCAGTGGCTGTCGCTGACCCTGGCCGCCCCGGTCGTGGTCTACGGCGGCCTGCCCTTCCACCGGGCGGCCTGGATCAACCTGCGGCACGGCGCGGCGACCATGGACACCCTGGTCTCGGTCGGCACCCTGGCCGCGTTCGGCTGGTCGGTCTGGGCCCTCTTCCTCGGCACCGCCGGCACGCCGGGGATGACCCACCCGTTCAGCCTCGCGATCAGCCGCACCGACGGCGCCGGCAACATCTACCTGGAGGCGGCGGCCGGGGTGACCGTGTTCATCCTCGCCGGCCGCTACTTCGAGGCGCGGGCGAAGCGGACCGCCGGGGCGGCCCTGCGCGCCCTGCTGGAGCTGGGCGCCAAGGACGTCGCGGTGCTGCGCGGCGGCACGGAGACCCGGATCCCGGTGGACCAGCTCGCCGTGGGGGACCGGTTCGTGGTCCGGCCCGGCGAGAAGATCGCCACGGACGGCGTGGTCGACGAGGGCACCTCGGCGGTCGACGCCAGCATGCTCACCGGCGAGTCCGTCCCGGTCGAGGTCGGTCCGGGCGACTCCGTGGTCGGTGCGACCGTCAACGCGGGCGGCCGGCTGGTGGTCACCGCCACCCGCATCGGGGGCGACACCCAACTGGCCCAGATGGCCCGGCTGGTCGAGCAGGCACAGACCGGCAAGGCGGCGGTGCAGCGGTTGGCCGACCGGATCTCCGGCGTCTTCGTGCCGATCGTGATCGCGCTCGCGGTGGGCACCCTCGGCTGGTGGCTCGGCACCGGGTCGGGCGCCACCGCCGCGTTCACCGCCGCCGTGGCGGTGCTGATCATCGCCTGCCCGTGCGCCCTCGGACTGGCCACGCCGACCGCCCTGCTGGTCGGCACCGGGCGGGGTGCGCAGCTCGGCGTCCTGATCAAGGGACCGGAGGTGCTGGAGTCCACGAAGCAGGTGGACACCGTCGTGCTGGACAAGACCGGCACCGTGACCACCGGTCGGATGACCCTGGTGGACGTGGTCCCGGCGGCCGGCGAGGACCGCGCCGAGCTGCTCCGGGTCGCCGGGGCGCTGGAGTCCGCGTCCGAGCACCCGATCGCCCGGGCCATCGCCGCCGGGGCGGCCGAGGCGGGCACGCTGCCGCCGGTGGCCAACTTCGCCAACGCCGAAGGGCTCGGCGTGAGCGGGACGGTCGAGGGCCGGGAGGTGCTGATCGGCCGGCCCCGGCTGCTGCGCGAGCACGGTCTCGACGTACCGGAGGAGGTCGCGCGGGCGGCGGCCACGGCGGAGGGCGAGGGGCGGACGGCGGTGCTGGCCGGCTGGGACGGCCGGGCCCGCGGCGTCCTCGCGGTGGCCGACGTGGTGAGGCCGACGAGCCGGGCGGCGATCGCACGGCTCCGCGCGCTCGGCCTGACGCCGGTGCTGCTGACCGGCGACAACACCACCGTCGCCCGCGCGGTGGCCACCGAGTTGGGCATCGACGAGGTGGTCGCCGAGGTGCTGCCCGCCGACAAGGTCGACGTCGTGCGGCGGCTCCAGGGCGAGGGGCGGACGGTGGCGATGGTCGGTGACGGGGTCAACGACGCCGCCGCGCTGGCCCAGGCGGACCTCGGCCTGGCCATGGGCACCGGCACGGACGTGGCGATCGAGGCGTCCGACCTGACCCTGGTGCGGGGCGACCTGATGGCCGCCGTGGACGCGATCCGGCTCGCCCGGCGCACCCTCGGCATCATCAGGGGCAACCTGTTCTGGGCCTTCGCCTACAACGTGGCGGCCCTGCCGCTGGCCGCCGCCGGCCTGCTGAACCCGATGATCGCCGGCGCCGCGATGGCCTTCTCCTCGGTCTTCGTGGTCGCCAACAGCCTGCGGCTGCGCGGCTTCCGCCCGGTCGTCTGACCCCTTCCCACCCGCGCCGCCGGCCCACCCGTGGGGCCGGCGCCGCGGGTCGTGGCGGGGCCGGCGCGGGCCGTGTGCTGACGGTGGGTGACCGGGGACGGTTGGACGGCGGCGGGACGGGGTACCTCAGGGGGCGTACCGGCACCGCCAATCGGGAGGTTGACATGGGTTTCGACGACAAGATCAACAACACGACCGAAGATGCGGCCGGCAAGCTGAAGGAAGGCGCCGGCCGGGCCACCGACAACGAGCGGCTCGAGGCCGAGGGGCGCAACGACCAGGCCAGCGCCAAGCTCAAGCAGGCCGGCGAGAAGATCAAGGACGCCTTCAAGAGCTGACCCGCGTACGCGCCCTCCGCCGGATCGGCATCCAGCCGACCCGGCGGAGGGCGTACTGGCGCATCCGGCGGACGTGTCCCCCGGGTGGCGCCACTCGTTGGCAGGTCGACGTCCCGCCGCCCGGCGTCGGCCGAACCCGGGCCGTTCCCGCAGGACGGCCGAGAGCCCGAACGGGAGGTCCCGTGTCCCGATCCGTCGTCTACGCGCGGCGCGCCGCCGCCACGGTGGCGCTCGGGGTGCTCGCCGTGGGATGCCAGGACACCGCGCGGGAGGAGGCCGCCCGCACCGGCGCGCCCCCGCCGAGCCCGACGGCCTCGGCGAGCGCCACCCCGAGCCCGTCCCCGGTCGCCACGACCGCCGCCAACACCGCCGAGGTCTGCCGCGAGGTCGACCGGGTGATCCTCGCCGGCAGCCGGAGGATCGCCACCGACTCGGCGGCCTCGGTGACCCGTGACCTCACCGGGGAGCAGGTCGCCGACCAGCTCCGGCGCAACCTGGCGGAGCTGGCCGACGACGTACGCGCCCAGGCCCGCCAGGCCGCCGACCCGGAGATCCGCGCCCTGATCGAGGAGACCGCCGACCGGATCGACGCCGGCTCCCGGGCGTCCCGGCCGGCCGCCTGGATGGACTCCACCTTCACCGGCATCCCGCCGAAGCTGACCCGCGAGTGCCGCGCCTGAGCCGGTAGCGGCGCCGTGCCAGGACCAGCTCACGGGTGGCCGGGTGCCTCGGCGCCCGCGAGCCGGGCGGCCCGCAGCTCCAGGTAGCGCTGCTCGGGCAGGCTCGTCGTCCCCCGGGCCGCCGCCCGGTACGCCGCCCGCGCCCGCCGCGGTTCGCCCGCCAGCTCCCACAGGTGGGCGCGGACGGCGGCGAGCCGGTGGTGCCCGGCGGTGCGGTCGTCGTCGTCGAGCCCGGTGAGCAGGGCCAGGCCGGCGCGGGGACCGTCCACCATGGCCACCGCGACCGCCTGGTTCAGGGTGACCATCGGGCTCGGGGCGGTCCGGGCGAGGAGCCGGTAGAGCGCCACGATCTGTCGCCAGTCGGTCCGCTCGGCGGACGGGGCCTCGGCGTGCACGGCGGCGATCGCCGCCTGGAGCTGGTACGGGCCGGGCGGCGACCAGGTCAACGCCTCGGTGACCAGAGCGGTCCCCTCGGCGATGGCGGCGTGGTCCCAGCGGTCGCGGTCCTGCTCGGCGAGCGGGACCAGCTCCCCGGCCGGCCCGGTGCGGGCGGCCCGGTGCGCGTCGGTGAGCAGCATCAACGCCAGCAGCCCGGTCACCTCGCCGTCGTCCGGGAGCAGCCGGTGCACCAGCCGGGCCAGCCGGATCGCCTCGGTGGTCAGGTCGGCCCGGTGCAGCTCCGGCCCGCTGGAGGCGGTGTACCCCTCGTTGAAGATCAGATAGAGCACCTGGAGCACGGCCCGCAGCCGCTCGTCCCGGTCCCCGGGCGCGGGCATGGTGAAGCGCGCCCCGGCGGCCTCGATCCGCTGCTTGGCCCGGCGGATGCGCTGGCTCATCGTCGCCTCGGGCACGAGGTACGCCCTCGCGATCTGCGCGGTGGTGAGGCCGCCGACCGCCCGCAGCGTCAGCGCGACCTGGGCCGACCGGGCCAGCGCCGGGTGGCAGCAGAGGAACAGCAGGGCCAGGGTGTCGTCCCCCGCCGGCGGCTGGTCGTCGGCCGCCGGCGCGACCGTCGCGTACGCCGGCTCGCGGGCGGCCAGCGCGGCCTCCCGGTCGCGGCGGGCGCGCTCGCTGCGCCACTCGTCGGTCAGCCGGCGCGTGGCGACGGTGAGCAACCAGGCCCGGGGGTTGTCCGGCACGCCCTGCTCCGGCCACCGCACGGCGGCGGCGAGCAGCGCCTCCTGCACGGCGTCCTCGGCGGCGGCGAACTGGCCGTAGCGGCGGACGAGCAGGCCGAGGACCTGCGGCGCCAGGTCGCGCAGCAGGTCCTCCAGGTGCCGTCCGGTCACATCTCGGTCCCGGCCTCGTCCATGACCGCCCGCACCTCCAGCACGCCGAAGCCCCGCCGCACGTCCGGCCAGCTGGCGGCGATCTCGGCGGCCCGCTCGGGGCTGTCGCAGTCGACCATCAGATAGCCGGCGAACTGCTCCTTGCTCTCCATGTACGGCCCGTCGGTCACCTCCGGCCGGTCCCCGGCCAGCCGGACCGTACGCGCCTGCGACGGGTCTGCCAGGGCCTGGCCGCCGAGGAACTCGCCCGACTCGGTCAGCTCCCGCATGACCTCGTCGACCTCGCCGAAGAGCGCGCTGCGCTCCTGCTCCGAGAGCCCCTCCACGAACCCCGGGCGGTTCCAGATCAGCAGCATATACTTCATCGGGTGCTCCTCGTCGCGTCGGCCGCGCCCATCGTGGCGCGTCTCCGGTGAGGGGTCGGAGCCGACCCGCCGGTTCCGACAGCCGACGGGGAGGAATCTCAGCGCCGGCCGCGTAGCTGGCGCTTCGGGGCGGGGCCGGCGGCGAGCGAGGCGCGGTCGGCGGCGGAGGTGCCCGAGGACCAGCCGTCGGCGTCGCGGACGGTGAGCCGGCCCCGGGTGACGCCGGGGAAGAGCGTGTCGAGGCGTTCGCGTACCGCCTCGGCGCGGGTGGCGAGCACCGGCAGCAGCCGCTCCGGCCCGGCCTGCGCCGTCGCCTCCCGGTCGGCGGCGTCGGTGGCGGCCCGCAGCCGCTCGCCGATCCGCAGCGCGAAGGCGTTGAGGAAGGACTCGTCGTAGTCCCGGGTCCGCCGGCCGCCGCCCTTGGCCCGCCGTTCGCCCCGCCCGCGCAGCATCGCGGTGGTGGCCTGCACCAGCAGCGAGGTGTGGAGCAGCTCGACGGCCTCCAGGTCGGCCGGCCAGCCCAGCACCGTGGTGAAGCCGAGGTCGTCGGACCAGACGGCCTCGCAGCGGTTCGCCGCCGCCACCTCCTGCGCCAGCAGCGCCTTCGCGCCCGCGTACGGGGGGTCGGTGCCGAGGCGCACCCCGCCGGGCCGGTCGGCCGGCTCGGCGACGCCCGCCAGCAGTGCCTGGTCGATGCTGTGCCGGGCGATCAGCTCCTGGGCCTTGCCGGTCAGCGCCTCCGCCTCGGCCGGGTAGGTGGTCGACTCCGCCTTGGCCAGCAGCGCCCGCACCCGGTCGAGCATCCGGGAGCCGCTGCCCGGCCCGCCGCGCGCGACGCCCGCCAGGGGCGCGCCGGGCGGCGGGCGCAGCACGGCGATCGGTGGGAGCCCCTCCACCAGGGCCAGCGCGTCGACCGCCGCCCGCAGCGCGGTGAACCGGTCGTACCCCACGCGCGCCGACCAGGCGGTCAGGTGACCCTCGTCGGCGTCCCACCACACCCCCGCGCCCAGGTCGCGCAGCTGGTCGTCCCACCACGGCGGCACGGGCCCGGCCAGCTCGCGGCGCTGCGCGGCGAGCGCGTCGGTGACCAGCCCGGCAGCCCGGGAGCCGAGTCGGCGGGCGGCGAGCCGGCCGAGGTCCACCGGCTGCCAGCCGTGCTGCGCCAGCCGCGCGACGCCCCGGGCGAGGCGGCGCAGGAGCGCGGCGTCCACCGCCGCCGCGCCGTCCGCGGCGCCCGTCCCGATCATCAGCCGGTCCAGCTGACGCTCCGCGAGGCGTACGTCGGTGCCGCGCACCGCCGCGAGCGCGTCGCTGATGAGTTCCTCGGCGTCCGGCACGGCCGTGTCCTCCTGGGGTCTGCTTCTCCCGCGCCGGGAAACGATCGTCACCCGCCCGCCGAAGGTACCTCCGGGCCCGCCCGCCGTCCGCCGGTCGTGACCGGTGCCACCGCGACCTCCCCGGCCCGACCGCCCGGCCGGCGGGGAGCTTCCGCATGGTTCGGCCGGTCCCGGGTAGTTCCGGGGAACGCGAGCGATGCGAGGTGGAGATGGCGGGATCGTGGTTGCTGGGCAACGGCTCCGGCGCTGCGGCGCGGCGGCCGACGGCCGTGCTGGTCGCGGTGCACCAGGACGAGGCGGGGGACACCGGGCCGGGTACGGAGGTGTCGCTGGCCGAGCTGCGCCGCCTCGCCGACACCGACGGGCTGGCTGTCGTCGACGAGGTGGTGCAGAACCGGCCCCGCCCCGACCCGGCGACCTTCGTCGGCTCCGGCAAGGTCGACGAGCTGGCCGCCCTCACCGAGCGGACCGGCGCCGACCTGGTCATCGCCGACGGCGAGCTGACCCCGGGACAGGTGCGCAACCTGGAGGAGCGGGTCGGCGTACGGGTGGTCGACCGCACCGCGCTGATCCTGGACATCTTCGCCGAGCACGCCCGCACCAGCGAGGGCCGCGTGCAGGTGGAGCTGGCGCAGATCGCGTACCAGCTGCCGCGGCTGCGCGGCGACGGACGCTCGATGTCGCGGATCGGTGGCGGCCGGATGGCCGGCGGCGCCGGCATGGGTGTACGTGGCCCCGGTGAGATGCGGCTGGAGACCCAGCGGCGCCGGCTGCGTCAGCGGGCCACCCGGCTGCGCCGCAGCGCCTCGGAGCTGACCCGGCGGCGGGACCGCAACCGGGAGCGGCGGGCCCGCAACCAGGTCCCCTCGGTGGCGATCACCGGTTACACGAACGCCGGCAAGTCCGCCCTGCTCAACCGGATGACCGGGGCGGACGCCCAGGTGCAGGACGTGCTGTTCGCGACCCTCGACCCGACGGTGCGCCGGGTACGCGTCGGCGACGTGCTCTTCACCGTCACCGACACGGTCGGGTTCGTCCGGCACCTGCCGCACCAGCTGGTCGACGCCTTCCGGTCGACGCTGGACGAGGTCAGCCGCAGCGACCTCGCGCTGCACGTGGTGGACGCCTCCGCGCCCGACGCCCTCGACCAGATCACCACCGTGCACGGCGTGCTGCACGAGATCGGCGCCGGCGACGTGCCGGAACTGCTGGTGCTCAACAAGATCGACGTGGCCCCGGCGGAGTGGGTCGACGCGCTGCGCCGCGTCCATCCCGCCGCCGTCGCCGTGTCGGCGCTGACCGGCGCCGGCACGGACGAGCTGCGCGCCGCGCTGGCCGACCGCCTGGCCCGCCGGTGAACCGCTCCGGCGCACCCGATCTCCGCCGGTCCGTGCTCGCCGCCGCCGTGATCGGCGCGGCGGTGATGGCGGCCGTCGACGAGATCGTCTTCCACCAGCTCCTCGGCTGGCACCACTTCTACGACCGCTCCACCCCCTCCGTCGGGCTGCTCTCCGACGGGCTGCTGCACTCGGCCGAGCTGCTCGCCCTGGTCGGCGGCTTCTTCTGGTTCGCCGACCTGCGCCGCCGGGACGCCCTGGTGCCCCGGGCCGCCTGGGGCGGGTTCCTGCTCGGCGCCGGGGCGTTCCAGCTCTTCGACGGCATCGTCGACCACAAGGTGCTCCGGCTGCACCAGATCCGCTACGGGGTGCACCTGCTCCCGTACGACGTGGTGTGGAACGTGGCGGCGGTGGTGCTGTTGCTGCTCGGCGCGTGGGTGACCTGGCGGGTGCGCCCCCGCCCCGGCCGCGACGCCCGGTGACGCCGCTCGCGTACACCGGTGCGGCCGCCGGGCCGGATCCGATGCCGCTCGCGGCGGTCGCGTTGCTCGCCGCCGGCTACCTGCTGGCGGTGTCCCGGGACCGGCGCGGCTGGCGCCGCCGGCGTACGGTCGCCTGGCTGGCCGGCTGCGCGGTGCTCGCGGTCGCTCTCGGCCCGCTGGCCGGCGGGCCCGGCGACCCGCGCGTGCACATGGCCCAGCACCTGCTGCTGGGCATGGTCGCGCCGCTCGCGCTGGCCCTCGGCGCGCCGGTGACCCTGCTGCTGCGGGTCGTCCCGCCGCCGGTCGGCCGCCGGGTGGGCCGGTTCCTGCGGGCCGGGCCGGTGCACCTGCTTGCCCATCCGGTGACGGCGGCGCTGCTCACCACGGGCGGGCTGGCGCTGGTGCTGCTCACCCCGCTCTACGCGGCGGCCGAGCGGAACCCGGTGCTGCACCACGCCCTGCACGTGCACTACGTCGTCGCCGGCTACCTGCTCGCCTGGTCGGTGGCCGGCCCGGACCCGGCCCCGCGCCGGCCGGGCCTGGCGGTGCGGGCCGGCGCGCTGCTCGGCGCGGGCGCCGGGCACGCCGTGCTGGCGAAGTACCTCTACGCGCACGCCGCCACCCTGCCGCCCGCGCTGCCCGACCGGGACGTCGCGGCGCTGCGCGCGGCGGCCCGGTTGATGTACTACGGCGGCGACGTCGCCGAGCTGCTGCTCGCCACCGCCCTCTTCGCGGCCTGGTACCACCGGCGTCGGCCACGTCGGCCGGCGCCCTCCGGCGGCGCGGACCCGTCCGGGCCCGCGCCAGGACGCGCGGCCGTCCGGGTCGGTCCGGTCAGCCGGCGTACGCGTGCCCGGCCGTCAGCCGCAGGGTGAAGCCGCCGTCGTCGCGCTGCCAGGTCACGTGGTTGCAGGACTGGTAGGTGATCCAGAGGCCGAGCCCGCCGGGGGCCCCGTCGGACGCGGGGAGCAGGCCGCAGAACGGGTCGTCCGGCCCGTCGCCGCCGTCGCTGACCGTCGCCACGATGCGGTCGTCGCCGGCCCAGACGCACAGCCGGACCGGCGGCCTGCCGTGGCGCAGCGCGTTGGTGACGATCTCGCTGACCGCGACGACCAGGTCCTCCACGTCGTCGATCGGCAGTTGGCCCTGGTCGGCCTTGTGCACGGCGGCGCGCGCCTCGGCCGCCGTCGGGTCGGTCAGCTCGATGACCGGCGGCCGCGCCAGGAGGGGGTCGGGTACGACCCGGGGGCACCGCCGCAGGTATTCGGTGGGCGGCGTCCACGTCGGGCTGGGCACGTGCCGCCCGTCGGCGGTGGCGAAGCGGGGGTGCGTCCGGGCCACGTCCGCCAGCACCTCCGGCGGCGTGATCCGGGTGTCGTACGCGCACATGCTCCACAGTGGGAAGTCGTCGTAGGCGTGGTTGATCGCCGCCTCGTAGCGGGCCCACCAGTCCCAGGTCGCGCGGAACGAGGCCGGGGGCACCTCACCGATGATCCGGACCTGCCCGGCGCCGGCGGCCACCAGTTCGGCGAGGAGCTCCCGGTAGCTGCGGATGGCGGCGGCGGGCCGGGAGTAGAGGTCGCCGCCGGGCAGGAACTCGACCGGGGTATCGGCCGGCAGCGCCGAGCGGACCAGGCCGCCGGTGCGCTCGCCCAGCACGACGAAGGTCGGCTCGCCCGCCTCGGCGCCGCCGAGCAGGAAGGGCACCGCCACGGCGAGCAGCTCGTCGTCGGTGTCGTAGCGGACGGCCTCGTGGTAGTAGCCGTGGTGCTGGGCGGCCGCACCCGTCCTCATGGCGTGACCTCCACCCGGATCCCGGGCAGATTCAGCAGGTCCACCAGGCGGGCCGCGGCCGAGCGGGGGGTGCGCAGCACGGCGGTCGCGCCGCGCCGGTGCGCGTACTCGGCCAGGTGGGTCAGGGCACGGTGGTCCACGAAGCGCAGGTCGGCCGCCGACAGCACCAGCTCACCGTCGGTGGGCCGCAGGTCGGCGCGGTCCAGGGCGGTGCGGAACAGCTCGTGGTTCGACATGTCCAGCTCGCCGGCGAGCGCGGCGTGCCCGTCGGCGGGCGGCGCGGCGTACAACCGGAACAGCAGGTCCTCGACGTTGCTGCGCGGATGCATGCAGGCCAGCTCGGAGACCGCCCGGTCACCCAGCTTCAGCCGGTGGTAGGCGCACGCGGCCTTGAACGGCCGGGTGCGCATGTAGCGGTCGATGAGGTGTTCGTAGCGGGTGAAGACGTCCAGCTGGGCCGGGGTGCGGACCAGTTCGGTGGCCTCCGCGACCACGCGCAGCCCGCTGTGGCCGGCGGCCAGCGCCGCGTCGGTGGCGGCCGCGTAGGCGGCGACCTGCGTGGCCGGATCGACGACGTGGTCGGGCGAGTAGGTCGAGACCAGGGGGACCACCGCGGCGGCGTTGCGGCGCACGGCGTCGGTGAAGCTCGGCAGGGCGCGCAGCCGCTCGGCCACCAGGTCCGAGGGGCGCGGTGTCACGTACCAGAAGCGCTCGCCGGCGGCGAGGCTCGCGGCGAGGTGGCGCTCCGCCAGGTCGGCGAGGGACTCCGGGTCGTCGTACGACCAGCAGATGTGGCCGCCCGGCGCGGCCCGCCGTTCGCTGCTGGTCATGCTGGTTGCCTCACGGCAACCAGTGTAGGCCGCCCGGGACCGGGCACCCGGCCGGCGATCTGCCGGGACGCCTCGGGCGGCGGCCTGCCGTCCGGTTCGTCGCGCCTGGGCCGGTTCCTCCGGCGGGCCGCTCCGCCGCCGGGGTCTCGCCGACCCGGTCAGCCAGTGCCGGTCAGGCCCTCCGCGCGCCGCTGAGGCGCGCGGTGCGGGGGAAGGACGCCCAGATGTTCTTGGTGGTGCCGGTGGCGTACCAGCCGACGTCGAGGGAGAGGGCGCGGGCCAGCTCCAGGCCGCGCCCGCCGTCGCCGGTGGGCCGGGCCTCGGCGAGCTGCGGCAGGGAGCCCAGGTCGTGGTCGGCGACGTCGAGGATGAGGTACTCGTCGGTGGCGAGCAGCCGGACGACGGTCGGCGGGATCCCGTGGCGCAGGGCGTTCGTGGCGAGCTCCGTGGCGATCAGCGCGACGAGCTCGGGGACCTCGTCCAGGGCCTCGCCCTCACCGAGCACGTCGCCGGTCAGTTCCTCGTGCAGGGACGCCCGCAGGGCGCGCAGGTCCGCCGCCTCCGACAACGTCCACCGCCGCAGCTCGGTGGCCTGCGACGGGGGTGGGGAACTGCTCAGCTGGCCCATGGTCTCGTCCTACCCGATCTCCGGCCGGCTCATGCCCCGGCACAACGGTCAGCGCACCGGGTCGTGGGTGCCCCGGGGCACCCGGGGACGGCAGCGGCGCACCCGCTCGGCGGCCATCCGTCCCCCGACCGCCAGCCCGTGCCGCTCGACCGCCGTCAGGCCGTACGCCCCGCACGTGGGGTTGAACCGGCACCGTCCCGGCCAGTGCGGCGACGGCCCACCGGCGGTTGCCCCGGATCGCCGCCACCCCCGCCCGGTCCAGCACGGGCGCCCGGGTCGCCGTCGCCGCCGCGCATGAGCAGGTTGGCCCGGAAACCGGGCAGTCGGCGGGATCCGGACGCGGTGCGCCACCCCGGTGCCCCCGGGCCGGCGGCCGCATGCCCGGCGACGGTTGCGGGTAGTGCACAGACAATGACCGAGAGGAGAACGCCGTGCCCAGCACCACGATGCCGATGCTCGAGACGTATCCCAAGTCGATCAACCTGGACGGGGCCAAGCTGGCCGCCGTCATCGATGCGCTGAACACCTGCGCCCAGGCCTGCACCGCCTGCGCCGACGCCTGCCTGAGCGAGGACATGGTCGCCGAGCTGACGAAGTGCGTACGGACGAACCTGGACTGCGCGGACATCTGCACGGCGACCGCCCGGGTGCTGTCCCGGCACACCGGCTACGACGCCAACATCAGCCGCAGCATGCTGGAGGCGTGCGCCACCGCCTGCAAGTCCTGCGGCGACGAGTGCGCCGGCCACGCGGGCATGCACGAGCACTGCCGGGTCTGCGCCGACGCCTGCCGCGCGTGCGAGCGGGCCTGTCGCGACCTGCTCGCCACCATGAGCTGACCCGTCCGGGTGGTCGACGTGGTCGACCGGGCGCCGGCGCCGGCATGCCGTACGGGGTGCCGGCGCCGTCCTGTCCGCCGGTGGCCGCGCAACCGGGCCGAACCGGTGACGATACCCCGAGGGGGTATGTATGGTGGTCGTGAGGAGGCGCAGATGCCCCACGAGACGCACCCCGACGACCACCCGCCCCGGCCGGCGGGCGCGCACGCCGGCGAGCCCGCCCACGGCGCGGGCGGACACGGCGAGCCCGCCCACGGCGCGGGCGGACACGGCGGCCACGACAAGCACGCCGGGCACGACCCGGAGATGTTCCGCCGGAAGTTCTGGCTGAGCCTGGCGCTGACCGTGCCGATCGTGCTGACCAGCGACATGGTGATGGACTGGTTCGGCTACCGGCTGGAGTTCCCGGGCGTGGCATGGGTCGGCCCGGTGCTCGGCACCGTCGTCTTCTGCTACGGCGGCTGGCCGTTCCTGGTCGGCGCGGTGCGGGAGGTGCGCGACCGGGCGCCCGGCATGATGCTGCTGATCGCGATGGCCATCACGGTGGCCTATCTCGCGTCGGTGGCCACCGCGCTCGGCGTCTTCGACCTGGACTTCTGGTGGGAGCTCGCGGCCCTGGTCACGATCATGCTGCTCGGGCACTGGCAGGAGATGAAGGCCATCGGGCAGGCGCAGGGCGCGCTGTCGGCCCTGGCGGCACTGCTGCCCGACGACGCCGAACGGGTGACGGCGGACGGCGGGGTCGAGCGGGTCTCCGTGGCGGACCTGCGGGTCGACGACCTGGTGCTGGTCCGCCCCGGCGGGCGGGTGCCGGCCGACGGCCGGATCACCGAGGGCGGCGCCGAGCTGGACGAGTCCATGGTCACCGGCGAGTCGAGGCCGGTCTCCCGCGGCGCCGGGGACCGGGTGGTCGCCGGCACGGTGGCCACCGACGCGGCGATCCGGGTGCGCGTCGAGGCGGTCGGCGAGGACACCGCGCTGGCCGGCATCCAGCGCCTGGTGGCCCAGGCCCAGCAGTCCAGCGGTCGCGCGCAGGTGCTCGCCGACCGCTTCGCGGCCTGGCTGTTCTACGTCGCGACCGTGGTGGCCCTGGCGACCCTGGTGACCTGGGCCGTGCTCGGCGACCTCGGCGCGGCCGTGGTGCGTACCGTCACCGTGCTGGTGATCGCCTGCCCGCACGCGCTGGGCCTGGCCATCCCGCTGGTGATCGCGCTGTCGACCGCCGTGGCGGCCCGGGGCGGGATCCTGGTCAAGGACCGGCTGGCGCTGGAGCGGATGCGCACGGTCGACGCGGTCCTGTTCGACAAGACCGGCACCCTGACCCGGGGCGAACACGTGGTGGCGGGGGTGGCGGCCACGGGGGGCGGCAGCGAGGACGACGTGCTCGCCCTGGCCGCGGCGGTGGAGGCGGACAGCGAGCATCCGCTGGCCCGGGCAATCGTGGCCGCCGGGGCCGAGCGCGGCGCGGCCCGGCGGGCGACGGGGTTCCGCTCGCTGACCGGACGTGGCGTCCGCGCCGAGGTCGACGGCACGGCGTACGCCGTCGGGGGGCCCGCCCTGCTCCGCGAGCTGGGCGCGCGGGTGCCCGACGACCTGGCCGGCCGGCAGGCCGACTGGTCGCGCCGGGGCGCGGCGGTGCTGCACCTGCTGCGACTCGACGGCGACGCGGCCAGCGTCCTCGGCGCCCTCGCGCTGGAGGACCAGGTCCGCCCCGAGGCGCGCGAGGCGATCGCCGAGCTGCGGGCGCAGGGCGTCGGCAAGATCGTGATGATCACCGGGGACGCCCGCCCGGTCGCCGAGGCGGTCGCCGCCGACCTCGGCTTCCGTCCCGGCGTCGACGAGGTCTTCGCCGAGGTGCTGCCCGCCGACAAGGACGACGCCGTGGCCGAGCTGCAACGGCGCGGGCTGCGGGTGGCGATGGTCGGCGACGGGGTGAACGACGCCCCCGCCCTGGCCCGCGCCGACGTGGGCATCGCCATCGGCGCCGGCACCGACGTGGCGATCGAGTCCGCCGGGGTGGTGCTCGCCTCGTCCGACCCGCGCGGCGTGACCGGCGTGATCCGGCTGTCCCGGGCCTCGTACCGGAAGATGATCCAGAACCTGGGCTGGGCGGCCGGCTACAACGTCGTCGCCCTGCCGCTGGCCGCGGGCGTGCTGGCCTGGGCGGGGGTGACGCTCAGCCCGGCGGTCGCCGCGATCCTGATGTCCGCCTCGACGATCGTGGTGGCGCTCAACGCCCAGCTGCTGCGCCGCGTCCGGCTGGCCCCCGGAGAGTGAGTCGTCGATCCTATAGCCGATCAACAAAACTGTCTTGACAAAATAAATTGTCGGTGCGACGCTGTGGTCATGTTCGACATCGCAGTGATCGAGGACCCGGCGGCGGCCGAGGCGTCGCTGGACCCGATGCGGGCCCGGCTGCTGGCCGCGCTCGCCGAGCCGGCCTCGGCGACGATGCTCGCCGCCCGCGTCGGCCTGCCGCGGCAGAAGGTCAACTACCACCTCCGGGCGCTGGAGCAGCACGGCCTGATCGAGCTGGTGGAGGAGCGCCGCAAGGGCAACGTGACCGAGCGGGTCATGCGGGCGACCGCGGCGTCGTACGTGATCTCGCCGGTGGCCCTCGCCGCCGTGCGGCCCGACCCGGCGCAGTCGCCGGACCGGCTGTCGGCGCGGTGGCTGCTGGCGCTGGCCGCCCGCCTCGTGCAGGACGTCGGCGCGCTCGTCACCGGCGCCGAGCGGGCGAAGCAGCGGGTGGCGACGTTCGCCGTCGACGGCACCGTCCGGTTCGCCTCGGCGCGCGACCGGGCGGCCTTCGCCGAGGAGTTGGCGGCCGCCGTCACGGCCCTGGTCGGCAAGTACCACGACGAGCACGCCCCCGGCGGCCGCGACCACCGGGTGGTGGTCGCCCTGCACCCCAGCGCCGACCCCGACGACAGCACCGCAAACGAGGAGCACTGACATGGGACACCATTTCGAGCTGCGCAAGGACGTCGAGCTGGCCGCCACGCCCGAGCAGGTGTGGGAGGCCATCGCCACCGGTCCGGGCATCGACTCCTGGTTCATGGGCCGCACGGAGGTCGAGCCGGGCGAGGGTGGCCGGACCCGCCTGACGATGGCCGGTCAGGTCGAGGAGTCGACGATCACCGCGTGGGAGCCCGGGAAGCGGCTTGCCGACCGCACCGAGCCGGCCCCGGACGGCACCTTCATGGCCCTGGAATACCTCATCGAGGGCCGCGAGCAGGGCAGCACGACCCTGCGGCTCGTCCAGAGCGGCGTCCTCGGGGACAACTGGGAGTCCGAGTACGAGGCGATGGGCATCGGCTGGGACATGTACCTCGGAACGCTGGCCGCGTACCTCGCCCACTTCCCCGGCCGGACCGCGGCCCCGGTCTCGGCGTTCCGTCCGGACGCCGGCGGCGCGGACCGGGTGTGGGCGGCCGTGGCCGAGGCCTTCGGCGTCGCCGGCCCGATCGCCGAGGGGGACCGGGTCCGGTTCACCGTCGGCGGCCTGCCGCCGATCGAGGGCGTCGTCGACCTGGCCGGCCTCCCGACCTATGTCGGCGTCCGCACCGACGACGCGCTCTACCGGTTCCTCTACTCCGGCGCCGAGCGCGGCGACGCCCTGGTCCTCGGCCACCACGTCTTCGCCACCGGGCAGGACCCGGCCCGGGCCGAGCGGGCCTGGCAGGACTGGCTGGCCGCCCTGCCCGTCGGCTGATCCGCCGGCGGGTGGCCCGGCCACCCGCTCCACCACCGCAAGCGGCCCCGCACTCAGCGACGTGCGGGGCCGCTTGCGGCGTGCTGCCCGCGGGCCAGAAGCGGCGACGCGGACGCGCCGGCCTGCCACCCGCCCCGGCGCGCCGTCGGGGCCCGTCCGGGTCGGTCACGAGGTCCCGGTGCCGGGCCGTACCCTGCTTCCGGTCCGACAGGCGGTCGCGGCCGGGGGCGGGGTGTGGCCTGGGCGACACGGCCGGTCGACGCTTGTTGCATATATTTGGCAATTGCGGAATGCTGGCGTTAGTGGCCGGCTGCCCCGGCGCGCGATGATCAAGCCATCGCCGGGGCGTCCGCCCGCTCGTGACCGTGGAGCGCTGCGGGCACGGTCGGCCAGACCAGGACGCCGACCCGGCGGGACGCCGGGCGGTCGTGCGGAGAACAGACCCGGGAGCATGTGATGGGTACGCCTGTGTCCAAGCGCGTGACGGCGATCGCCGCCGCTGGGATCCTCGCCGTGGCCGGCTGCTCCTCGCCGACGACCACGACGACGGGCGCGGGCGGCGCCGGCACCCTCGTCGTGGCGACGGCGGGCGAGCCGGACGCGCTGAACCCGGTGCTGAACTACGGCGTCGACGGCAGCTCCCTGATCTTCGACGGGCTGGTCGCCCGCGACGCCCGCAACGAGCTGGTGCCGGCGCTGGCGCGGGAGCTGCCGACCGTGTCGGCGGACGGCAGGACCGTCACCGCGAGGCTGCGCGACGGCGTGCTGTTCCACGACGGCAGCCCGTTCACCGCGCAGGACGTGGTCTTCACATACCAGGCGGTGCTGGACCCGAAGGTCGACTCCACGCTCCGTTCCGACCTGGACATGCTCGCCTCGGTCACCGCGCCCGACCCGTCGACCGTGGTGTTCACGCTGAAGTACGCCTACGCGCCCTTCCCGCAGCGGCTGGCCCTGGGGATCGTGCCGGCGAAGGCCCTGGCCGGGCAGGACATCAACAAGGCCGAGTTCAACCGCAAGCCGGTGGGCACCGGCCCGTACCGCGTGACGTCGTGGACCCCGGGCGACCGGCTCGTGCTCGCGGCCAACGACAGCTACTGGGGCGGTAGGCCCGCCAACAGCGGCGTGGTGGTGGCGTTCGTCGCCGACGACAACGTACGCGCGCAGCGGATGCGGGCGGGGGAGTTCGACGCGGCGGAGCTGGCCCCGAAGCTGGCCACCGGCTTCGACGGGCAGGCCGGCTACCGGGTGCAGCGGGTGCCCACCGCCGACTACCGGGGCGTGATGCTGCCGATGGGCAACCCGGTCACCGCCGACCTCGCGGTGCGGCGGGCGCTGAACGCGGCGGTGGACCGCGCGGCGATGGTCACCGGCCTGCTCGGCGGGGCGGGCGAGCCGGCGTTCGGGCCGGTCCCGCCGACGTCGGAGTTCGCCGAGCCGTCGATCGTCGGCAAGCCCGCCGCCGACCCGGCCGCCGCGACCGCCGCCCTCGACGCCGCCGGCTGGAAGCCGGGCCCGGACGGGATCCGCGCCAAGGACGGCCGGCAGGCGGCGTTCGCGCTCATGTACCCGGCCACCGACAGCCTCCGCAAGGAACTCGCCCTCGCGGTGACCGCCGACGCGAAGAAGGTCGGCATCAAGATCACCCCCGAGGGCCTGACCTGGGACGCGATCACCCCCCGGATGAAGAGCGACGCGCTCGTCATGGGCTACGGCACCCCGTACGACCCGGACTTCGTCTCCTACAAGCTCTTCGGCTCCGCCTTCGCCGGCCAGGGCTTCTTCAACCCTGGCTCCTACCGGTCGCCCGTGGTGGACAAGGCGTTGCAGGACGGTCGCGCCAGCGCCGACCCGGCCGCCCGCAGGGCCGCGTACGCCACGTTCCAGAAGCAGCTCGCCACCGACGTGCCGTGGGTGTTCCTCACCTACCTCCAGCACACCTACGTGGTGAAGGACGCGGTCACCGGGGTGACCCCACGGGTGGAGCCGCACGAGCACGACGTCGCCAACAGCCTCTGGTGGAACGTCCACACCTGGACGAGGAAGTCGTGACGACGCCCGCCCCGACAACCGCGCCCGTCCCGACAGCCGCGCCGGCCCCGGCGAAGACCACGGCCCGACGCCGGACGCGCCGGATGGCCGGAGCCGGCAAGGTAGTCCGCCGGCGGCTGCTGGTGGCCGTGCCCATCCTCGCCGCCACCAGCGTCGGCATGTTCGCCCTCGGCGCGGCCTCGCCGATCGACCCCGCCCAGCAGTACGCGGGCGCGGCGGCGTTCACCACCAGCGAGGAGAACCTGGCGCAGATCCGCGCCAACTGGGGCGTCGACGACCCGCTGCCGGTGCAGTACCTCCGCTGGGTGGGCAACCTGCTCCAGGGCGACCTGGGCTGGTCCACCAGCCGCCACGAGCCGGTCACCTCCGTGCTCGCCGCCCGCGCCGGCTGGACCCTGCTGCTCGTCGGCGCCGCCCTCGCCCTCGTCCTCGTGGCGAGCCTGCTGCTGGGCACGCTGGCCGCGTACCGGCGCGGGGGCTGGTTCGACCGGGGGCTGCGCGCCACCGCGTACGCCGTGCAGTCGATGCCGGTGTTCTGGATCGGGCTCGCCGCGATCGCCCTGTTCGCCCTCACCCTCGGGTGGCTGCCGGCGGGCGGGCTCACCGACATCACCGCCACCGGCACCGACCCCGCCGACGTGGCCCGGCACCTGATCCTGCCGGTGGGCGTGCTGGCGATCGCCCAGACGCCGTGGTTCGTCCTGTTCATCCGGGACGCCGTCGCCGACAGCCTCCGCGACGACCACGTCCTCGCCGCCCGGGCCCGGGGCCTGCCAGGCCGTACGGTCCTGTTCGGCCACGCCCTGCGTACCGCGCTGCTGCCGTTCCTCACCCTCGTCGGCACCCACCTGCCGGAGCTCATCGGCGGCGCCGTCCTGGTGGAGACCGTGTTCTCCCTGCCCGGCCTCGGCGCGGTCACCGTCCAGGGCGCGCTGGGCAGCGACTTCCCGTTGCTGGCCGCCACCACCCTGGCCACCACCGTCGTGGTGCTGGCCGCGAACCTCGGCACCGACCTCGCCTACGCCGCCGCCGATCCCCGGGTACGCCTCGATGACTGACCTCGCCCTGCCCGTCCGGGTCCGGCGGCCGAAGCCGCGTACGGGCCGGGTCGGTGCCGCCGTCGCCTGGACCGTGCTCGTCGGCGCGGGCCTGGCCTGCCTCCTCGCCCCCGTCCTCTGGCCGCTCGACGAGAGCGCGGTGGACCTGGCCAGCACCCGGCTCGCGCCCTCCTGGGCGCACCCGGCCGGCACGGACGACCTGGGCCGCGACGTGGCCCACCGCAGCCTCTACGGCCTGCGGGTCTCGCTGCTCGTCGGCGCGGTCGCCGCGCTCGTCGCCACCGTGATCGGCGGCCTCGTCGGCGCGGTGGCCGGCACCTTCGGCGGCTGGGTCGACCGGGTGCTGATGCGGGTGGTCGACACCATCGCGGCACTGCCGCACCTGCTGCTGGGCATCTTCATCGTCGCGATGCTGCGGCCGAGCCTGGGCGCGGTGATCCTGTCGATCGGGCTGACGCACTGGCTCTCCACCGCCCGCATCGTCCGGTCGGAGCTGCTCAGCCTGCGCACCCGGCCGTTCATCGACGCCGCGATCTCCGGCGGCGCCAGCCGCGCCCGGGTGATCACCCGGCACCTGCTCCCGCACGTGCTGCCCCGGCTGGCGCTGGCCACCACGCTGATGGTGCCGCACGCCGTCTGGCACGAGACCGCGCTGTCCTTCCTCGGCCTCGGCCTGCCCCCGCACCTGGCCTCGATCGGCAACATGATCAACGACGGGCAGCGCTCCCTGCTCACCGGCGCCTGGTGGGCCAGCATCGTGCCCGGCCTGCTCCTCGTCGTCGTCACGCTGGCCCTGGCCGCCCTCACCGGCCGGTGGCGCGACCGCCTCGACCCGCGCGTACGAGCGGAGCTGAACCTGTGACCACCACCCGCGAGCCCACCGCCGACCCCGCCGGGACCGTCGCCACGGTCGGCACCGCCGCCCCGGCCGACGCCGTTGGCACGGGCGGCACCGCCGCCGACGGTCGGCCCGGCCTGCTGGAGGTCGACGGGCTGACCGTCCGCTTCCAGCTCCGCGACGCCGTGGTGCAGGCCGTCACCGACCTGCACCTGACCGTCCACCCGGGCGAACTCCTGGCCGTGGTCGGGGAGTCCGGCTGCGGCAAGTCGGTCCTCGCGCACGCCCTGCTCGGCCTGCTCCCCGGCAACGCCACCGTCACCGGTCACGCCCGCCTGCGCCCGCCCGCCGGGGCGGAGACCGACCTGGTCGGCGCCTCCGAGCGTTACCTCGCCCGCGCCGTACGCGGCCGGGCGGTCGGGCTGGTGCCGCAGAGCCCCGCCACCGCGCTGACCCCCGTGCGGACGGGCCGGCGGCTGCTGGAGGAGACCCTGCGCGCACACGGGCACACCCGGCGCGAGGCGCCCGCGGCGGCCGAGCGGGTCGCCGCCGACGTCGGCCTCGACCCCGCCGACCTCGACCGCTACCCCCACGAGCTCTCCGGCGGCATGGCCCAACGCCTGGCCACCGCCCTCGCGCTCGCCCCCGACCCGCCGCTGCTGCTCGCCGACGAGCCCACCACGGGCCTCGACCGGCCCCTGGTCGACCACACCCTCGACCTGCTGCGTCGCCGCTGCGACGCCGGCGGCGCCGTCCTGCTCATCACCCACGACCTGGCCGCCGCCCGCCGGGTCGCCGACACGGTCGCCGTCATGTACGCCAGCCGGATCGTGGAACGACGGCCCACCGCGGAATTGTTCGCGGCGCCCGCCCATCCCTACACCGCCGGCCTGCTCGACGCCCTGCCCGAACGGGCCTTCCGGCCGGTCCCCGGCCACCCGCCGATGCTCACCGACCTGCCCCCCGGCTGCGCCTTCGCCCCGCGCTGCGGCCGCGCCACCGACGTCTGCCGCACCCCGCCCGCGCCCTCGGCGGGCCCCCCGGGCCGGGTCGCCTGCCACCACCCGCTGACCCTCGGAGCGCCGGCATGACCAGCACCGCCGGAGCGCCGGCATGACCAGCACCGCCGGAGCGCCGGCATGACCAGCACCGCGCTCGCCGCCCACCACGTCACGGTCTCCTACGGCCGCCGGCGCGTCCTCGACGGCGTCGACCTGCGCGTCGCCCCCGGCGAGACGGTCGGCCTGCGCGGGCCCTCGGGCAGCGGCAAGTCCACCCTCGCCCGGGTCCTCGCCCTGCTGCACGCCCCCGAGGCCGGGCACGTCACCCTCGACGGCCACCCGGTGGCGGGCGCCCGGCACCGGCTGCCCGCCGCCGTCCGCACCCGCGTCGCGATCCTGTTCCAGAGCCCCCGCGCCGCCACCGACCCCCGGCTGGGCCTCGCCGACATCATCGCCGAACCGCTCCGCGCCACCGGCACACCCGAGGCACAGGCGCGGGCCCGGGCGGCGGAGCTGGCCGACCTGGTCGGCCTCACGCCCGACCTGCTCGCCCGCCGTCCGCACGCGGTCAGCGACGGGCAGCTGCAACGCGCCTGCCTCGCCCGCGCGCTCGTGCACCGGCCGGACTACCTGCTCTGCGACGAGGCCACCGCCATGCTGGACGCCTCCACCCAGGCGCACCTCGCGGCCGTCGTCACCGACTACCAGCGGCAGCACGCCGCCGGGGTCCTGCTCATCACCCACGACCCGGCGCTGATGGCCCGCTGGGCCACCCGGGTGGTCGACCTGCCGGCTCCGTCACAGCCCTGACCGCCCGGCAGCCGACCGTCCCTCATGGTGTTCGTCACCGTGACTTCCGGGCAAGCCGGCGGCTAGGGTGACGCTGCCGTGGTGTTCGGGAAGCCGGTGTGAGACCGGTGCGGCCCTCGCCACTGTGATCGGGAAGTCCGCGGCCCTCGTCGTAAGAGGTCACTGGGCGTCAAGCCTGGGAAGGCCGGCCACGGACGCACCTCCCCGTCAGCCAGGAGACCGGCCACGGCACTGCGATGACCCGTCCACGAGGTGTTGGAAGGCGGTCCCGATGCGCGTGCGCGCAGTGCGGCCCACCCTGTCCCGGCGCGTTGCCGCGCCCCTGTCCGTCCTCGTCGTCCTGCTCGGCGCCTGCGCCACGGACGACCCGGCCACGCCGCCGCCGGCCGCCGCCCCGGTCACGCTGACCAACTGCGGTACGCCGGTCACCGTCGCCGCCCCGCCCGAGCGGGCGGTCACCCTGAACCAGCCCGCCACCGAGATCATGCTGGCCCTCGGCCTGGCCGACCGGATGGCCGGCACGGCGTACCTGGACGACGCGATCCTGCCGGAGCACGCCGCCGCGTACGCCGCCGTGCCGGTGCTGTCGGACCGGTACCCGGCGAAGGAGAAGCTGCTGGAGGCGGCACCGGACTTCGTCTACGCCTCGTTCCACAGTGCCTTCGGCGACGAGGGCGTCGGCGACCGCGCCGCGCTCGCGGGACTCGGCATCGGCACGTACCTCTCGCCGGCCGGGTGCCCGAAGCAGCACCGGCCGGCGAAGCTGACCGTCGAGGACGTGTTCGCCGAGATCCGGGACGTGGCGGCCGTCTTCGGGGTGCCGGAGCGGGCCGAGCAGCTCATCGCCGACCAGCGGGCCCGGATCGCCACGGCCGCCGCCCGGATCGGCGGCGTACGGGACGTGTCCGTGCTCTGGTGGGACGCCGGCACCGACGCCCCGAGTGTGGGCGCCTGCTGCGGCGGCCCCAACATGATCATGTCGGCGGTCGGGGTGCGGAACGTGTTCGCCGACCTCGGCGGCGGCTGGGCCGACACCAGCTGGGAGGCGGTCGTCGACCGCGATCCCGACGTGATCGTGCTGGTCGACGCGGGCTGGGACGCGGCCGCCGCGAAGCGGGCCTTCCTCACCCGGCATCCCAGCCTGAAGGACCTGCCCGCGGTGGCCGGGCAGCGGTTCGTCGTCGTCCCGTTCTCGTCCACCTCCGCCGGGGTGCGCGTCGTGCTCGGCGTCGAGGCGCTCGCCGCGGGCGTGGCGCAGCTGCCCGCCGGGGCGGACCGCTGACCGCCGTGGCCGGCCGCACCGCCCCCGGTCCGGCCCGCCGTACCGCCCCCGCCGGGGCCCGCGCGGCCCACCCGGTCGGCCTGGCGGCGCTGCTGGTGGCGTTGCTGGCCGGGCTGGTCGTGTCGATCGGCGCGGCCGTCACCGTCGGTCCGGCCGACATTCCCGTGTCGACGGTCTGGTCGGTCGTGGCCGACCGCCTGGGGCTCCCGCACGCCGAGGTGCCGCTGCTGCGCGAGCACATCGTCTGGCGGCTGCGCCTGCCCCGGGTGCTCGGGGCCGCCGCGGTGGGGGGCGGGCTGGCGGCCGCCGGCGCCGTGATGCAGACCGTCACCCGCAATCCGCTGGCCGACCCGTACCTGCTCGGGGTCTCCTCCGGGGCGTCGCTCGGCGCGGTCGCGGTCCTCGTCCTGGGCTTCGGCGGCGGGGCCGCCGCGCTCACCGGGGGCGCCTTCGCCGGGGCGCTCGCGGCGTTCGTGGTCGTCGCCGCGGTGGCCGGCCCGCAGGCCGCCCTGGCCCCCACCAGGGTGGTGCTGGCGGGCGTGGCCGTCGCGCAGCTCTGCGGGGCGGCGACCTCCTTCGTCATCATCTGGGTCGCCGACCCGCACGCCACCCAGAGCATCACCTTCTGGCTCTCCGGCTCGTTGGCCCGCGTCGACTGGGCCGCCCTGGCCTGGGCCGCGCCGGTCCTGGCCGCCGTGCTCGCCCTGGTGGCGGCGTACGCCCGCACGCTCAACGCGTTCGCCTTCGGCGAGGACGCCGCGGCGACCCTCGGCGTCCCGGTCACCCGGGTCCGATGGCTGCTGCTGGTCGCCACCGCGCTGCTCACCGCGGCGCTGGTCGCCGTCAGCGGCGCGGTGGGCTTCGTCGGGCTGATCCTGCCGCACGCCGCCCGGTTCCTCACCGGGGCGGACCACCGGCGCCTGCTGCCCGTCGTCGTCCTCGCCGGCGCGATCTTCCTGGTCTGGGTGGACACCGCCGCGCGGACCCTCTTCGCGCCCCGGGAACTGCCGGTCGGCGTGCTGACGGCCCTGCTCGGCGTGCCCGCCTTCGTGGTGCTGCTGCACCGGCGGAAGTTGCGTGGCTGATGCTCACCGTCACCGGCGTCTCCTGGTCCGTCGCGGCCCGGCGGATCCTCGACGACGTCACCTGCGCGGTGCCGGCGGGCAGCCTCGTCGGGCTGCTCGGCCCCAACGGCTGCGGCAAGACCACCCTGCTGCGGATCGTCGCCCGGCTCGCCGCGCCGGACGCCGGGCTGGTCACGGTCGACGGCGACGACGTCGCCACCCTGCCCCGGGCCACGCTGGCCCGCCGTGCCGCGCTGCTCGCCCAGCACGCTGACACGGACCTGGACCTCACCGTCGGCGAGGTGGTGCTGCTCGGCCGTACGCCGCATCGCGGCTCGCGCTGGTCCGACAGCGCCGCCGACCGCGCCGCCGCGGCGGACGCGCTGGCCCGGGTGGACCTGGACGGGTACGCCGACCGCCGCTGGCACACCCTCTCCGGCGGCGAGCGGCAGCGGGTGCAGCTGGCCCGCGCCCTGGCCCAGCAACCGCTGCTGCTGTTGCTCGACGAGCCCACCAACCACCTCGACATCGGCCACCAGCTGCACCTGCTGCACCTGGTCCGCCGCTCCGGGGTCACCTCCCTGGCCGCGCTGCACGACCTCAACCTGGCCGCCATGTTCTGCGACGCGGTGGTCGTCCTGGCCGCCGGGCGGGTCGTCGCCGCCGGCACGCCCGCCGAGGTCCTCACCCCCGGGTTGCTCGCCGAGGTCTACGGGGTGCGGGCCGACGTCGTGGCGCACCCGACCACCGGAGGGCCCGCCATCACCTACCACCCGCCCGCGCCATGACCGTCGCACCGGGGTGCCTCGTCACCGTCTGCCGCGACTGCTGCTGCGGCAGCGCCCGCAAGCACCCGTCCGTCGACCACGACGCGCAGCTGCGGCGGCTGCGCGCCGGGCTGCCTGCACCGCACCGGGTACGGATCAGCGCCTGCCTCGACCTATGCGCGCAGTCCAACCTGGTCGTCGTGCACCCCACCCCGGCGGCACGCCGCGCCGGCGCGCGGCCGGTCTGGTTCGGCCTGGTCCTGGACGACGCCGTCGTCGACGACATCACCGGATGGGTCCGGGCCGGCGGGCCGGGCGTGGCGCCGCTGCCCGCCGCGCTGGAGCTGTCGGTGGTCGCCCCGGCGTTCGACCCCGGCCGGTGAGGCGGCCTCAGGCGGTCCCCGCCGCACCGGCCCGACCGTCGCGGGTCCTCGCCGCCGGGCCGCCGCCGGTCGGGCCGCCGTCGCCGGTCGGGCCGTCGTCGCCGGTCGGGCCGTCGTCGCCGGTCGGGCCGTCGTCGCCGGTCGGGCCGTCGTCGGCGCGGCCGGTGGCGGTGGGATCGGCGCGGCCGGCGGCGGCGAGGAAGGCGTTGTAGCGGGCCAGGTCGTCCGGCTCGCCGCTGGCCTCGGCGCGCGCGGCGGCCCGGTCGAGGCGGGCCTGTTCCCGCCGGTCGGCGCGGATCCACTGGCGGACCAGCACGACCAGGACGACCGCGGCGGGGATCTCCCCGAACGCCCAGGCGATGCCCGCGCCCAGCTTCTGGTCCTCGATCAGCGACGACGCCCAGTCGGGGTGGACGGCGACGTACCAGTCCGGGGCGATGAGGGTGGTGGTCTGCATCAGCACGAGGCCGAAGAAGCCGTGCGCCATCATCGACGCGAGGTGGATGATCACCAGGAGGGGGTGGGCGAGCCTCGGCCGGCCCGGGTCGACCCCGACGAGCACCCAGAACAGCAGGTACCCGGCGACCACGAAGTGGGTGAGCATGGCCAGGTGGCCGAGGTGGGAGCGCATCAGCGTACCGAGCAGGTCGCTGAGGTAGAGGCCGAAGAGGCTGCCGGCGTAGATGCCCAGCGCGACCAGGGGGTGGGTGAGCAGCCTCGCGGGCCGGCTGTGCAGCGCCAGCAGCAGCCACTCCCGGGCGCCGCGGACCTGCGGGTCGGCGGGGCGACGCAGGGCGCGCAGCGCGAGGGTGACCGGTGCGCCGCCGACGAGCAGGATCGGCACCAGCATCGACAGCACCATGTGCTGCACCATGTGGGCGCTGAACAGCACGTACGCGTAGCGGGCCACGCCCAGGTTGGTGACGGCGGCCAGCAGCAGCAGGCCGGCCGACCAGCTCGCGGTCCGGGCCACCGGCCAGCGGTGGCCGGCCCGGTGCAGCCGCCACACCCCGGCCAGGTAGCCACCGATGCCGAGGACGGTGAGGGTCAGGAAGAACATGTCCGGCAGCGGCTGGCCGATCAGCCGTTCCGGGGTCGGCGCGGCGGGCATCGGGAAGCCGAGCAGCTCGGTGATCGGATCGGCGTCGAGCGGGTCCTGGGTCACCGGGGTGGGGCTGCGGGACAACGCCACCGCCAGCCCGACGGTGGCGGCGAACACGACCAGCTCGCCGGCGGCCAGCCGGGCGAACGCGCCGCGTCGGCCCGCGCGCAGGGCCGGCAGGGTCCGCGACCGGTGCACGGCGCCCAGGGCGCCCAGCACCGCCAGGGCGACGAGCTTGCCGAGGACCAGCCAGCCGTACCGGGACTGCCAGAGCTGGGCCACGTCGCCGAGGCGTACGGCGGCGTTGGCCGACCCGCTCACCGCGACGGCCACGAAGCAGCCCAGGGCGAGGCGGCCGTACCGGTCGGCGGCGTCGGCTAGCTGTCGGCTGCGGCGGACCATCAGCAGCGCCACCAGCCCGCCGACCCAGAGGGCGGCGGCCAGCACGTGCAGGGCGAGGCTGGACACCGCGATCTGGTGGTTGCCCGCCCCGGCGGCGTGCCCGGTGAACGCCGGCGGCAGCACCCCGACCAGCGCGATCGACGCCGCCGCGGCGGCGAGCCCGCGCGACACCCCCACCCGGGCCAGCACCGCCACCGCCAGCGCCAGCCCCGCCTGGAGCAGCAGCGCCTGCCCCTGCGAGATCGAGGTGGCGAAGCTGACCACGGTGGCGGCGCCGAGCCCGTCCACGGGGACGCCGAGCAGGTCCGACACCGTCAGCACGATCAGCGCCACCGCGGCCACCGCCCAGGCCGCGGCCGCCGCGCCCGCGCGACGCAGCAGCAGCCAGCCGTACGCCGAGACGCTCCGCCCGTCGCCGGGCAGCAGGAACGCCGCGGTCACCGCCATCCCTACCGTCAGGGTCGCGAGGCCGTCGGCGAGCAGTCGGACCACGGGCAGCGCCCACGCCGTGACCGGCCCCGGATCCGGCAGCCCGGGGATCGCGACCGCGAGCGCGTCGCCGGCGCGCAGGCCGAGCAGGAGCACGGCCACCGCCGACGCCACGGCCGCGACGGGCACGAGCCACGCGGCACGGCCCCGGGCGCCGGGGTGTCGGG